>NZ_JAXDEO010000033.1:0-79222 GCF_035064975.1 Pseudomonas sp. YuFO20 | reverse complement strand
CGGCGAAGGCGTCATAGAAATCGCCTTCGCCGGCAAGCCGGGCTCCTACAAGGGGTTCGTGGTTTACCAGGTCAATACCGCCCCCAGCGCAACGGTATCGGTGTCTTCGTTCTGCGCACTGTTGTCATGGCCGTTGATTTCGAACTGGTTGTACTCGGCCACCAGCTTGAGGTTGTCGTTCACGTCATGGAACAGCGCAACGCCGCGGGTCTCGTAGTCGGCGCCGCTGCCGACCACGCCGTTGCCATCGTCATTGGTCTTGCCGTAGGACAACGCCATGCGGTTCTTGCCCAGCTTGTAGGAGCCCTGCAACAGGTAGCCGTCGCTGTCGACGTTGCGCAGAGTCGGCTCGCCGGCGTTGTTGGTGAAAAACGGATTGATGCCCTTGGCCTGGAAACCGGAGCCGGTCAGGGACAAGCCGCCCATCTTCGCCTGCACGCCGTAACCGACGCCTTTGGACGTGACGGTGTCGACGGTGGAATCGGTATTGTCCGAGGTCTGGTAGCTGCCGTTGACCCAGCTGTAGATCTTCGCCCCGGCGAGGTCGAACTGGTAGGTGATCTCGCTCTCGGTGCGCGGGTTTTCCTGGTAGGCCTTGCCGGTGGGGCTGCTGTCGTTGGTGTCCACCGGGTCCATGATGCCCACCGCCACGCGCAAGCCGTCCATCACCGGCGTGCGGTAGGTGATCTGCGAGGTCGGGAACGGATAGGGGTAACCGGTGCCGATGTTGCCGAACGACACCCCGCCACCGTCCACCAGGCCCAGGGTATCGCTGACCTGACCGTAACCGGCGAGCAACTCGTCGAGCAGGATGTTGGAGCGGGCGAACAGGCCGAAGTCCTTGCCGATCAGCACTTCGCCCCACTCAGGGTTGGCCACGGTGCCGTAGAACTGCCGCACATCGATGGCGGTGTCGGTGCCATTGGTTTCACTGTCGTTGATGGTGACCCAGAACGAGGCGCGGGCACCGAGCTTGAGGTCATCGACCTGCTTGCCCATGTTGAAGCCCAGGTAGTTGGGCAAAAAACCCATCTTCACCCGCGATTGTCGGCGATCGTACTGCTCGCCGGCGCGGTCGACATCGCTGTTGACGTAGAAGGCATTGATGTAGCCGTCGGTGGAGAACGTGGTCTGGTCTTTGTCGTACAGCATGATCTCCGCCTCGGCCATGGAGCTCAGGCCGAAGGTAGAAAGGCTGGCAATCAAGGCAGGCAAAAAACGCTGGGTGAAGTTCTTGTTGTTGTGCATGGCGCGCTCCGCGACTGGGACGAGTTGTCGGGGGCGATTATCGAAAGCGCGAGGGCAGCGCCATACGCTGCCTTGGGGGTGGAATCGAGGTGCTTTGGCATGGCCGCATGCGCGCGATAACTGTGGCCTAAGACCGTCTGTCGGCAAGGCTCACCACTTAGGGTGTAGGCCTGTAGCACCATGAAAAATGCCCGGATCTCACGACCCGGGCATCATTCCTCGACTGTGCTGCCAGCGTCAGAAGCTCGCCTTGACCGACAACATGAAGTTGCGTGGATCGCCGTAGTAGTTACCGAAGGACTCGGTACCGATGGTGGTGTAGTAGCGTTTGTCGAACAGGTTGTTGCCGTTGAGCGCCACCGACCAGGTGTCGTCGATGCGGTAGCCGATGCGGCCGTTCCAGATCGCATAACCCGACTGGGTGATTTTCTCGCCGCTAGAGGGCGAAACCCGGAAGTTATCGCTTTGCGCGTTGACCCCGGCGCCAATAGTGAATCGCTCGAGTGACCCGCCCAGGGCGTAATCGCCCCACATGCGCAACAAATGCCGCGGCACATAACTGTTGAACGCCGCGCCATTGAGGCTGCTGTCGATGTCGTCGAGGGTCTTGGTCTGGGTGTAGGTATAACCGGCCAGCAGTTGCAGGCGTTCGATGACTTCACCGCTGATCTCGGCCTCGAAACCCTGGGCGCGTACCTTGCCGGCGTTGACGTAGCAGTAGCCATCGGAGGACGGGCAGGACGAGTTGAAGTCGGTCTGCGCCTGGTCTTTCTGGATCGTACGGAACAGGTTGAAGGAACTGTTCAGTCGACCGTCGAACCAAGCGCCCTTGATCCCCAGCTCGTAGCTCTGGCCCACCAGCGGCTTGAGCGCCGACCCGTCTTCGGAGCGGTAGTTGCCTTGCGGGGTGAAGATTTCCGCGTAGCTGGCGTAGGCCGTCAGGTTCTCGTTCAGGTCCAGCAGTACGCCGGCAAACGGCGTTACCTGCCCGGTCTCGGTGGTGCTGGAGTGTTCCGAGGTACCGGTGTTGATGAAGTCGGAATCGGTATCGGAGTTGTACCAGCTCACCCGACTGCCGACGACGAATGTCAGCGGGTCAGCCAGTTTCAAGCGCAGGGTCGAGTACACGCCCTTCTGTTTGGTCACCGAATTGACCGGCCCACCACGGGACGAGTTGTCGATGAAGTAGCTGTCATCCGGCTCGGGGATATGCTTGTCGGGATTGAACACATTCTGGCGCTGCGGCAGAAACGCCACCGAGTAGAAGTCGTCCTTTTTCGAACGGCTGGCGTTGACGCCCACCACCAGTTCATGGCGCTGACCGAAGGCGTCGAACTTGCCATCCACGTAGGCGTCCAGGCCGTAGTCGACCTGATCGTAGTCATACATGCTGCCCAGCATGCCGGTGGTATCGATACCCGGCGTCACGGCGCCGGAAGCGAAGGCGTACTTGATGTCCTGGGTGTTTTTTGTATAGACGCTGGCGACCTTCAAGGCCCAGTCGTCGTTGAGCTGGTGAGTCAGGTCACTGAAGACGGTGGTGCGCTGGCTGCGCCAGGTGTTCCACGAAGGATCGAGGCAGGTCGAGCGGCTGAGCTTCAGGTCGCTGCCGTCCCGGTAACGCGGCAGGCCGCCCCAGCAAGGGTTGGCATCCACGTCTTCATAGGCGACGCCCAGGCCGACCGTCGTGTCAGGGCTCAGATCGAAGTCGAGCGCGCCGTAATACACCTGGTCCTTGCGACTGGCGTCGTCGACGAAGTAATGCCGGCTTTGCTCGGCGACCACGGCCCGCCCGCGCAAGGTGCCGGATTCGTTCAGCGGGCCACCGGTGTCGACCTGGCCGCGATAGTTGTCCCAGCTGCCACCGGACAGGGTGATGTCGGTGTGCGCCGAGGTCTGGCCGCGCTTGCGCACGAAGTTCACTCCGCCTGCGGTACCGCCCGCGCCTTTCATCATGCCCGCGGCGCCGCGCAGGATTTCCACCCGGTCGTAATACGCCATGTCCTGGCTGAAACTGTCGGCCTGGACATAGAGGTTGCCCATGTCCAGGGGCACACCGTCGTACTGGTACTGGCCCGACATGCGGAAGCCACGGGAATAGAAGTACTTGCCGCCCATGGTCGAGTCGTAGACGGTGATGCCCGGGGTCTTTTCCATGACCTGGTCGATGGTGTTGAGGTTCTGGTCATCGAGCATCTTGCGCGTCATCACCGTGACCGATTGCGGCGTCTCCCTGAGCGAGTGCTCGCCCTTGCCGAGGGTGACTGCACCCGTGGTGTACGAGCCGCTGTATTCGGTGGTCGCGCCCAGCACTTGGCCATTGATGTTGGTCGCGCCCAGTTCCAGCGCCGAGCCGACAGTGGGAACCGGTCGCAGCACATAAGTCCCGTTGGCCTGGGGCTCGGCCTGCAGGCCGCTGCCACCCAGGATCCGCGCAAAGCCTTCGCTGACGCCAAACGCACCCTTGAGCCCGGGGGATTTCAGCCCGTCGGTTTGGCGCGCATCGAACGACAGCGCAGCCCCCGCCGCGCTGGCGAAATGACTGAGGACTTCGGTCAGGCTGCCACCGGCGATGTCAAAGGACTTGATTGAGCTGTGCTGTTGCGCCAGCGGCTGTGCCGCCATGGTTACCGTTGACCAGACGCCCGCCGTCGTTGCCGCCAAGAACCCGACCTTTACTGCGGTCGTCAAACGACCCGGTTTGTACACCCGAAACATGCTTGCCCTCCCCCAAAAACAATCGGTAAACACTCATTGAGGGATGAGCCGAACGTTGCGTATGAAAAGTGCAAAGGCAGACAAACTTTTTTCAACTCAGTGTGAAAGCGCACTGGCAGGCGCCGACACATCGACCCAATATCGGCTGTAGCGGGTGATCCGTAGCGAGAAGCCACTCTCCAGCGCAGCCAGCGCCAGGTCGGTGTCATCAATGGGGAAAGCGCCGGACACCTTCAGCTGCGCGATACTTGGATCGCAGCGCAGCACGCCGGTGCGATATCGCGAAAGGTCGGCCAGCAACTCGCTCAAGGGACGATTGATGGCAATGATGCTGCCCTGTTGCCAGGCTCCCACCGACGCATCGTTGCGCCGTACCGCCCCCAATGAGTGACCATCGAAATCCAGGGACTGGCCGGCTTCCAGACGTACCATCGAACCGGCGGTACGGACCTCCACGGCCTTCTCGAGTACCGCCACCCCACCGCCCTGCCCATTGGAGCGGACGAGAAAACGCGTGCCGAGCGCGAGCACCTCGGCATGATGGGTGAGCACCTTGAACGGCCGTTTCAAGGGATCGACCGCAGTCGTCACCTGGATCTCGCCGCGCAACAGTTCGAGCACACGTTGACGACCGTTGAAACGCAGGTTGACCGAGGTGTCGGTGTTGAGCAGCAACGTGCTGCCGTCGGCCAGGCGAAACTCACGGCGCTCACCCACGGCGGTACGAAAATCGGCAAACAGGTTCTGCGAGGTTTCACTGCGCAAGCCCAGCCAGCCCAGGGAACCGGCGGACGCGAGCACCAATACACTGCGCAACACCTGGCGCCGGGAGCGATCAGCGCCACGCAACGCTGGCGACGCCAGGGAACCCGGCACACTCGCCATCTGCTCGCTGACGTCGACCATGCGTTGCCAGGCCTGGCGATGGGCCGGATCGCCGGCCAGCCAGTCGTTCCAGGCGGCCAGGTCGGAATCGCTGGCGATACCCGAACGAAGTCGGGCATACCAGCGGGCAGCGGCGCCAATCGCCTGCAACTCGGCGGGCGAAAGGCTCATGCCAGTTGCAACTGAATCTGCATCAGGCAGCAATGCTCCATGGCCTTGGCCATGTAGTTGTTGACCGTGCGGGTGCTGATATTCAAGCGCTCGGCAATCTGCGGGTAAGTCAGGCCGTCGAACTGGGACAGGATGAACGCCTGCTTGACCTTCGTCCCCAACCCTTGCAGCAGGCGGTCGATTTCCACCAGGGCCTGCAGCAGGATCGCCTGTTCCTCCAGCGAAGGCTGCTGCCACTCAGGCATGGCGGCCAAGGCTTCCAGGTAGGACTGTTCCAGCGAGCGACGGCGAAACAGATCGATCAGCAAGCCCTTGGCGATCATCGACAGGTAAGGTCGCGGCTCGCGAATCTCCAGCGCGTTTCGCGCCTTGATCACCCGCACAAAGGTGTCCTGCGCCAGGTCCGCCGCATCGAACGCATTGCCCAGGCGCTGGCGCAGCCAGCCATTGAGCCAACCGTGGTGCTCGCAATACAGATCATTGACGGCGCTGCGCAGGGATAAATCGTTGGC
Organism: Pseudomonas sp. YuFO20; assembly: GCF_035064975.1. NCBI lineage: Bacteria > Pseudomonadati > Pseudomonadota > Gammaproteobacteria > Pseudomonadales > Pseudomonadaceae > Pseudomonas > Pseudomonas sp. YuFO20. Next base: position 73,688 of record NZ_JAXDEO010000033.1, on the reverse strand, counting down.
GGACATGAGGTGGAATAGTTCGCGAGTGATAATGACTCGCATTGTCAGTCGTGCGCAGGGTAATTTGCAATAGCCACAACGGCCAACCCGCCTCGCCGCACTGGAAGGTGGGGCCAGGCAACGGCTACGCTGATATCATTCAAGTACTTACAAGCCGGGTAGAAAACATGAACCGTCAAAAAAAGCTGCAGCAGTTGTTCAAGGCCAAGGCCAAGAAGGCCAGCGCCAAACTGGCACCGAAAAAACCGAAATACATCAGCAAGGCTGACCGATTGAAACTGGCGGCTGAAGCCGGTGACGCCTCGATCAATTCCCCTAGCGAAAATTGATCCAGTTCGGCGCGCTCGAACTCATCGCCACACAGCTCGCGTAACGCTTGCAGGCCTTGACGCTGGCAGGCTCCGGCGGCACCGACACCAGCACGGTCAACACCAGGAAAAACAGGATCAAGAACGGTACGTAATAGGCGAGATGACTTTTTATTTTCATTGTCAGTGCGCTCGTGGCCCTTGAATCGAAACTGCGTGGGCAGTCCCCTTTGTAGAGGCGCCTTCGAGTGAGCGAAGGCGCCCTGTCACGCTGTCAGCGCTCGTCCACCGTGATGAACTCGCGACGTTCTGCCATGAATGCCGGCACGTCGTCCTCATTGGTGAAGAACTGCTCGTACCACTCGCGCAACTGGTAGACCGGGCCATCGGTTTCGGCCAGTACCGGCTTGTCGATGCGGATCTTGTGCTTCCAGATCACCACGTCCTGGTAGAACGAGTCGCGGTTGCCCTGGACATAGGCCCTGGCCACTTCCTGGTTCTGTTCTTCGGTCCAGCCCGGCACCCGCTTGACCATGCAACCAAAGCGCAGGTCGAAGCTGTTCGGTGTCACCGGCACGTGGCTGTTGAGCAGGATGGCGTGGATGCGCACGTCGCCGAACATCGAGCTGATGTGGGTGAAGTGGGTCGCCGGCCCGTAGTAGGCCGACGGCGCGATCAAGTCGCCGCCCAGGCGCTCGGAGTCGCCATGGAAAATCTGATGGCCGATGTGGCCTTCGAAGACGTTGGCGAAATACTTGGTCGGCGTGCCGTGCACCGGCCCGAAGTGCTGGGCGTCCACCAGGTTATCGACCAGCTCCCGTGGGTTGGTCTCGATGTGCATGGTGTCGATGTTCCAGTCGTGCACCCAGTCCGGATCGTCCATCTCGGGCAGGTGCGGAATGACCACGCCCTCCTTCGGCGCGCGGCCTTCGGGGTTGTTCCAGACGAACAGCAGGTTGTTTTCCTCGCAGGTCAACCAGCTGCGGGTCTTGGCCTTGGGCGGGATGCGCTTGCAGTAGGGAATCTCCACGCATTTACCGCCGGTGTCGTACTTCCAGTGGTGGAACGGGCATACCAGCCGGTCATTCTCGATGGTGCCCTGGGACAGGTCGGCGCCCATGTGCGGGCAATAGGCATCGAGGATGCTGATGTTGCCCTGGCTGTCGGCGAAGGCCACCAGGCGGGTGCCAAAGACTTCCAGGGTGTGGGGCTTGCCATCACGGTAATCGCTGGCATTGCCCAGGCAGTGCCAGCCGCGGGCGTAACGGTGGGTACGCTGGGCGTTCTCGATGTTGATTTCAGCGAGTTTGGTCATTGTTGTTGTTCCTCGGTTGCAGACTTGGGCAGGCAATGCCCCCAAGAAATACAGGGTGATCCCATGGCCGACATCATTGGGTAGCCGCGCCGGCAGGTCATCCTTCAGTTGGACTAGATCAAACGCGATCCACTCTCAATGGGCGCCCCAGTCACCAGGGGCGCCGCACTGGACGGTTACTGGCCGAAGCGCCGGGCAGCCTCCGGGCCGAAGTCCCGGGGACTGAAGCCGGTTTTGTTCAGCAGGTAGCCATTGCGCTGTTCGTTGATCAGGTTGAACGCCAGGTAGCTGCCGGCGTTGAGGTCGTAGTACAGGCCGACGCCCGCTTGTGGCCGCTGGCTTTCGTAGGCGTAGAAGTAATTCAGCATCGAGGTCCGCCACAGCTCGCCACGGTTGTCATAGTTGTCGGCGAGCATCGGGAACCAGGTGTCCTCGTCGATATACAACTTGCGCTTGCCATACAGGTGGCGATAACCCGGCTTGAGGGTGCCTTCGAGCTCCCACACCCGATGGCGCTCATAACGCATCGCATCGGGATTGATGTGGCCCGGCGTCAGCAGATCGGCGTACTTGAGGTTGGCCGCGTGCAGGCGGTAGGTGTTGTAGGGGATGAACATCTCGCGCTTGCCGACGATCTTCCAGTCGTAACGCTGCCCGGAACCGTTGAACAGGCGCACCTCGTCGACGGTGATCGAGCCGCCGCTGCCAGGGAACGACATGTCGAAGCCATAGCCGGGCGACTGGCGCACCCGCCGCGTACCCGGATCGTAACGCCAGGCCTGGCGCGGTTCGGTCTTGTCATTCCAGAACTCGGTGCCGGTATTGATCTCGCCCTTGTCCCGTTGCGGCAGCAGGGTTTCGTTGAGATAGAACGACGAGTTGCCGGTGGTCTCGCCAATCCTGCCCGGCTCCAGCGCCGGTGCCAGGTTGCGCGAATGCACGCGTCCCCAGTTGATGTTGCCATCCTTGAGCACGTAGGCGTTGTCGGAGGTGTATTCCTCGGTCCAGGCACGCAGGGTAAAAGCCGAGGCGTTCTTCAACAGTTCCAGGCCGCTGCGCGGTACCGGAAAGGCTGTGCCGCCGGTTTTGCCCACTACCCCTTCACCCTCATCCACCAGGCGAGCAATGCTGGCGTTCTCGCGGGTGGCTTTGCAAACCGCGTCGTCGAAGCGGAAATCCCGGTGCGAGGGGTAGATCGGCATCTTGTAGGTGCCCGGGAACAGCTTGAACAGGGCTTTCTGGCCGTCGGACAGGTAGTCGTTGTACTGCGCGATGTTCTGCGCGGTAATCACGAACAGCGGTTTTTCGTCCGGGTACGGGTCTACCGGGTGGTTACCAGTGCCCTTGAAATCAACGTGGGGCGGTGCGCCCAGCCATTTGCCGCTGAACGCTGGAATGCTGCCGTCGGCGTTGCCGGCTTTTTCCGCGCCCACGCACGTCAGGTCTGTGCCCAGGCGGGAGGCATCTTCGGGTGCGGCATTCACCGTGCCGATGGCACAGCCCAATATCAACGCCAACGCCCAGCCAGGGGACTGATTACTGCCGGTCATTTTTATTCTCCTTAGGTTCGACAACGGTGGCCCAGTATCGACAGCCCAGTAACCCGGCAGCATCGTCCGCACGGACTAACGCATTTTGGTACGCCCCCTCGTCATAGCCGCGCCGCCGCCGGCTGCGGCGCGCCCAGGGCGACCACACTGTTGAGCATGATCCGCACCAGCTCCGTCTGGCGCCGCACGCCGGTCTTGGAAAAAATCGAGCGCAGGTGCGCACGCGCGGTATTGCGGCGGATATTCAGGAATTCCGAGGCCTCCTCCAGCGACAGGCCGTTGGCCAGTTCCAGGGCCAGCGTGGTTTCCGCCGGGGTCAGGTTGTACAGTTGCGACGTCAGCACCGTGCTCACCAGCGACTTGCTCACGGCATCGCGCACATACACCACGACCGTGGGTTTGCCATTGCCTTCGAGCAGGTCCCCCGAGGGAATCAACTCCACCACCACGCCCAGGCTGACCTGCCCGGATGGACGGGAAATCGAGGTCGCCTCGGCCACCTGCACCCCTCTGCTGGCGCCCTGCCTGGCGCGCTGGAAGGCATTGCGCACCAGCCGCGCCAACTCCCGATTGTCGCTGGGGTAAGTCGCTTCCAGCCGCCCACCGACAACCTTGAGGCCGTCCTGGCTGTCGAGGATTTCCCGGGCCACGGGATTGAGTTGCACCACAGTGCCGTGCTCATCGAGCACGATGGTCGCCACCGCCAGGCGGCTGATCGTCTGTGAATAAAGGCTGCCCAGCGACTCGCTGCGGTCGAGCAGCGAATACATGTGCAAGGCCCGGCGCAGGTGGGGCAACAACATGGCACACATGGCCCGCTCGGCGTCACTGAACCGTGGCTGGACCCGTGGTCGATTGATTCGGAAACGCACCGTGCCGCCATCCGGCATGCGGATATCGGCTCCGAGCATGTGGTAGCAATCGTAGGGTTGACAGTACAACAGGTAAAACGCCGAGCTGGCCCATTCGCTGTCGCTGATCAGCTCGTCGACAGTGAACACCGTGTCGGTGGGCAAGCCGTCGAACAGGGTGGATTTGGCGTAGTAGGCGTAGTGGTTGATACCGCCCTTGCCCAGTTCGACATCTCCGGCGACCACCATCGGCGACAACAGCGGCTCGTCCTGGACCCGCAGGATCAAAGTGACGAAATTGGCCTTGAACAACGCTCGTACCTCGCGCAACGCGTCGCTCAAGCTGCGGGTATCCATCGCCGAATCGTAGATGTTGCCGATGATCCGTTCGTACTCGGCCAACTCCAGGCCCATGAGCGCCAGGACCTGTGCATTGGGCATACAACTTTGCATAACCATTCCCCAGCAGGGGGCCCGAGTCTCGGGCCCCATGGATTTAATCGAGCGGACGGCGCTGCCCCGCTCGCTTCATGGCAACTCGAACAGGCCGGCGGCGCCCATGCCGCCACCGATGCACATGGCAATCACTACATACCGCACGCCGCGACGTCGCCCTTCGAGCAAGGCGTGGCCGACCATGCGCGCGCCGGACATGCCGAACGGGTGACCGATGGCAATCGCCCCGCCATTGACGTTCAGGCGATCTGTCGGGATCTGCAGCGCATCGCGGCAATGCAGCACCTGGCTGGCGAAGGCCTCGTTGATCTCCCACAGGCCGATGTCCTTGACGCCCAGGCCAAAGCGCTTGAGCAGCTTGGGAATGGCGATCACCGGGCCGATGCCCATTTCCTCAGGCGCGCAGCCACCCACGGCAATGCCGCGGTAGATGCCCAGTGGCGTCAGCCCGCGGCGCTTGGCCTCGGCGCGACTCATCAGCAGGCTGGCCGCGGCGCCGTCGGAGAATTGCGAAGCGTTGCCGGCGGTGACGTACTCGCCCTGCTCGATCCAGGCGCCGTCCTTCCACACCGTTTTCAAGCCCGCCAGGTCTTCCAGGCGCGTATTGGGCCGGTTGCACTCGTCTTTCACCACTTGCACGCGTTCATGGCCATTGGGCTGGCCATCGGCGGCGAACAGCAGTTTATCCACGGTCAGGCCGACGATTTCATCGTCGAACAGGCCGTCTCGCTGAGCGGCGGCGGTGCGCAGCTGGCTAAGCAGTGAATATTCATCCTGGGCGGCGCGGCTGATGCCATAACGACGCGAGACGATCTCGGCCGTCTCGATCATCGGGATATAGGCGCTGGGCATCACCTGCAGTACGGCTTCGGAACGGGCGCGATAGGCGTTCTTGTGTTTGGTCTGGGTCAGCGACAGCGACTCCACACCGCCGCCAATGGCGATGTTCATCTCGCCGGTCATGATGCCCTTGGCGGCCATGCCGATGCTCATCAGGCCCGAAGCGCACATGCGATCCACGGCCATGCCCGGCACGCTGTCCGGCAAACCGCCGGTGTAGGCGCAGAGCCGACCGATGTTGAAACCCTGGGTGCCCTGCTGCACCGACGCGCCCATGATCACATCCTCGACCTCGGCAGGCTCGATGCCGGCGCGCTCGACTACCGCGTGCACCACATGGCCGCCCAGCACCGGGGCCTCAGTATCGTTGAACGATCCGCGAAACGACTTGGCCAACGCGGTACGGGCGGTGGCGACGATGACGACTTCATTCTGGTCCATGGCTAACTCACTCGGAAATGGCATTGAAGGTGTAGCGGCTGATGGTGTCGATCACGCAGCCGGGGCGAGCCTGGCCTTCGACTTCCATGGTCATGCGCACCACCAGTTGCACGGCGTCGCCCAGTTGTTCGGCACGCAGGATCTGGCCGCTGCCGCGCACCCGCGAGTCGACCTTGACCGGCGCCGGGAAACGCACCCGGTCGCTGCCGTAATTCACGCCCATCGCCATGTTTTCAAGGATCAGCAACTGCGGCATGAACAGATTGGCCAGGGACTGGGTCAGGTAGCCGTGAGCGATACAGGAGCCGAACGGGCCGCTGGCGGCGCGCACCGGGTCGACATGAATCCACTGGTGATCGCTGGTGGCTTCGGCGAACAGGTCGATGCGTTGCTGGCTGATGGTCAGCCATTCGGTGTGGCCCAGGTCCAGGCCCTCGGCCGCAAGCAGCGCCTGGGCGCTGTTGAATACGTGACTCATGTGCCCATCCTCACGCTTGTTGTGAACTGACGGACAGCACTTCGCCGACCATGTAGGAGGCATAGTCGCTGGCCAGGAACATCATGACGTTGGCCACCTCCCAGACTTCGGCGGCGCGGCCAAACGCCTCGCGCCCGGCCAGGCTGGCGAGCAACTCTTCGCTGGAGGCTTTCTTGAGAAAATCGTGCAGGGCAATCGATGGCGACACCGCGTTGATGCGCACGCCGAACTCGGCGGCTTCCAGGGCGCTGCAGCGGGTCAGCGCCATCACCCCGGCCTTGGCGGCGGCGTAATGGGCCTGTTCCTTCTGCGCCCGCCAACCGAGCACCGAAGCGTTATTGACGATGGCCCCGGCGCCACGGCGCTGCATGTGTGGCAACATCGCCCGGGTCATGCGGAAGGTGCCGGTCAGGGTCACATCGAGCACCCGCAACCACTCTTCGTCGCTCATTTCCATCACGCGTTTCTGGCCACCCAGGCCGGCGTTGTTGATCAGCACATCAACCCCGCCCAACGCCTCTTCGGCCGCGGCCACCAGGGCCTGGACTTCGTCTTCGACGGTGACATTGCACAGCTGGCCATAAATCGCCTGCAACCCGGTCTCGGCCTTGAGACGCTCCACAGCCTCCTCCAGCCGCCGCGCATGCACATCGGAAATCATCAGCGCCCGACATCCTTCCTCAGCACTGCGCCGTGCCGCCGAATAACCGATACCGGCACCTGCCGCCGCGGTAATCAACACCGACTTGCCGGCCAGCAATTGATGACCGGGAACATAAGGGGGGGCTTGTTTCACAGCGTCTACCTCCGAAGAAATCAATACGCTGCAGTTGTACGGAGGGGGCGATGCGGACGCATCGTCAAAATGGGGTATGAAGATCAAAAGATCGCAGCCTGCGGCAGCTCCAGGTGACCGGGTTCCCCCTGTAGGAGCGAGCTTGCTCGCGAAAAACCTGAGAGCAGCGCGGGGTGTCAGGATCCTCGCGTCATCGTTGACCTCCATCGCGAGCAATCGAGCGTCGACCGGCTGCTCCTACAGAGGATCGGGTTCCCTTGTAGGAGCGAGCTTGCTCGCGAAAAACCTGAGAGCAGCGCGGGTTTCAGGATCCTCGCGTCATCGTTGACCTCCATCGCGAGCAATCGAGCGTCGACCGGCTGCTCCTACAGTGGATCGGGTACGGCCGTGGGAGATGGGTCGGCTGTCAGGACGCCATCGCCGGCAGGCCGGCTCCCCCAGTGGTCGGGGTTTCAGCCTCCCCAGACTTTCTGTGGCTTCGGCGCTTCGGCAAGGATGGCGTCCACCGCCGCGCCGATCTCTTCGACTTTCCACAACGCGCCCTTGTCGCAGGTGACGCCCGTGCGCCAGCCCTCGCCCAGGGAGATACGTCCACCCTGGCTTTCGAAGACCTGCCCGCTGACGTGGGCCGAGGCCGAGCTGCCCAACCAGACCACCAACGGCGCGACGTTTTCCGCGGCCCAGGCGTCGAAGCTGCCGTCCTCGGGTTTTTTCACTACGTCGGGCATCGCACCCTCGGTCATCGAAGTGCGGGCGGCCGGTGCCAGCGCGTTGGCGGTGACGCCGTAGCGCGCCAGTTCCGCCGCTTGCACCAGGGTCAGCGAGGCAATGCCACCCTTGGCCGCCGAATAATTGGACTGCCCCACCGAGCCTTGCAACCCGGCGCCGGAGCTGGTGTTGATGATTCGCGCGTCCACCGGCGTGCCGGCCTTGGCCAGGTCGCGCCAGCGCCGACCAAGGATGTTGGCCAGGCAGTAATGACCCTTGAGGTGCACGCGCATGACCATGTCCCAGTCCTCTTCACTGAGGCTGATGAACATGCGGTCGCGCAACACGCCGGCGTTATTGATCAGCACATGCACTTCGCCGAACGCCGCCAGTGCCGCATCGACGATGCGCTGCGCCGTGGCCAGGGTGGTTATGTCGTCGTTGTTGGCGATGGCCTGGCCACCGTTGGCGCGAATCTCCCCCGCCACATCCTCCGCGGCCTCGGCGCGAATATCGTTGACCACGACATTGGCCCCTTGCGCGGCGAATGCCAGGGCGTAGGCGCGACCGAGTCCGCCGCCGGCCCCGGTGATGATCACGGTGCGGTCTGCACAGATAGCCATGTTTGACTCCTCAAAATAGTGGGTAGCTGCTCGCCCGAAGTGGCGGCCCCCGCATGGAAAATTACAAGCGTTCGATGATGGTCACGTTGGCCTGGCCGCCGCCCTCACACATGGTTTGCAAGCCGTAGCGACCACCACTGCATTCCAGTTCGTTGAGCAGCGTGGTCATCAATCGTGCGCCAGTGGCGCCCAACGGATGGCCCAGGGCAATCGCGCCGCCATTGACGTTGGTTTGCGCCGGGTCGTAGTCGAGCTCCTTGGCCCAGGCCATGACCACCGAGGCGAAAGCTTCGTTGATCTCGACCCGGTCGATGTCAGCCATGCTCAGGCCGCTCTTGGCCAGGGCCCGGCGGGTGGCGGCAATCGGTGCGGTGAGGTGCCAGATCGGATCGTCGCCGAGCACCGTCAGGTGATGAATCCGCGCCCGTGGCGTCAGGTCGTAGCGTGTGAGTGCCGCCTCGGACACCACCAGCAATGCTGCCGAAGCGTCGCAGGTCTGGCTGGACACGGCGGCGGTGATCGACGGGAACTGCGGGTCCACCGGTTGCAATTCGGCCATCTTCGCCAGGCTGCTGTGGCGCGGCGTTTCATCCACCGCCAACCCTTGGCAACTGACGATTTCCCGGGCGAACCGGCCGCTGGCGATGGCCGCCAAAGCACGTTCGTGGCTCTGCAGGGCAAAGGCTTCCATCTGCTCGCGGCTGATCTGCCAGTGATCGGCAATCCGCTGCGCGGCATAGAACTGGTTGACCGGCTGCAGGCCAAACCGCGCCCGCCAGCCGACGCTGCCCGAGAACGGGTCGGCAAAGCCCAGGGGCTGGCCGGCGAGCATCGCCGAGGAAATCGGGATCTGGGTCATGGTCTGCACCCCGCCCACCGCGACCACGTCCTGGGTGCCGCTCATCACCGCCTGCGCGGCGAAATGCAGCGCCTGTTGCGACGAACCGCACTGGCGATCCACGGTGGTTCCGGGCACCGTCAGCGGCAGGCCGGCGGCCAGCCAACTGGTACGGGCGATGTCGCCGGCCTGAGAACCGATGGTGTCGACGCAACCGAATATCACGTCGTCGTAGTCCTCCGCGGGGATCACGTTGCGCGCGACCAGGGCCTTGAGCACATGGGCGCCCAGGTCTATCGCGTGGATCTCGCTCAAAGAGCCCTTGCGCCTGCCGGTGGGGCTGCGCAGTGCATCAACAATGTAGGCCTGGGCCATGACTCATTCCTCGAAAGTATGCCCTGGCTCCAGGCCAGTGGCGTCGGCGAACAGGTAGTCGCTGACACGGGTTTTGTGAAAGCCGCGGTCGCCCCAGGACGCATCGAGGGCCCAGGCGCGCTTCATGAACATCTGCAGGTCCACTTCCCAGGTGTACCCCATCGCCCCGTGCACCTGGATGCCCTTGCGCGCGGCGATCCAGCTCGCCTCGTTCGCCGCCAGGCGTGCTTGAGAAACCCGGACACCGGCGTTGACGTCGCCCCGGGCCAGGGCATGGGCGGCGCGATAAAGCACCGGCTTGGCCTGCTCGATATAACGGGCGACATCGGCCAGGTGATGCTTGACCGCCTGGAAACTGCCGATCGGCTTGCCGAACTGTTTGCGCTGGGCCACGTAGTCCACCGACAGGTCGAGCATGCGCTGCGCCAACCCCAGCAATTGCCCGGCCACCGACAGCGCACCACGGTCCAGCATGCGCTCCAGCAAGGCACGGCCCTGCTCGCCACTGGCAATGCAGGTCTGCGCCGACGGAGTCCAGGTCACTTGGCCCAGGCGGCGTGAGGCATCGATACTCAGGTGGTTGTCCACGTTGACTTCGCAGCGCGGCACCACATGGATCTCGTCGCCGTGGGTGAGGATCAGCACTTCGGCCAGTTGTGCATCGCTGACCAAGGCATTGACCGGATGACTGATCGCCATCCGCAAGCTGCCGTCGGCAATCCGTGGCAGCAGGTCGGCACGCGCCGGATGCACCGCAGGCAGACCGGCGAGCAAGCCGGTGGCGACATAGGCGGTGTCGGCCAATGAGTCGGGAATGGCGTAGTACCCCAGCTCCTGTGTCATCAATGCCCAGGTCACATCGTCCATGCCCAGGCCGCCTTCGGCCTCGGGCACCGACAAGGCGGTGAGGCCCTGGCCGGCAATCTTGTTGCGCAGGTCCCGGGAGCGCCCGGCATCGGTCTCCCAGATTTCCCGGAGCATCTCCGGCGCGGCTTCGGTCATCAGGAAACGACTGATGGCTTCGCGGAACGCCAACTGGTCATCGTTGAAAGTGAAGTCCATGGCGGTTCCTTATTTCGGCAAACCGAGCATGCGCTCGGCGATGATGTTGCGCTGGATTTCGTTGGTGCCGGCGTAGATCGGCCCGGACTGGGCAAACAGAAAACCTTCCAGCCAGCCCGCCGCATCGCCCGCTGACGCGCCCTTTGTGACCAGCTCGCCACGGGTGCCGAGAATGCGCATGGCGGTCTCGTGCATCTTCAGGTCGAGCTCCGACCAGATGATCTTGTTGATGCTCGACTCGGCGCCGATCTGCTCGCCCCGGCTCAGGCGTCCTACGGTGTAGTAAGCCGACATCGCATAGGCCTCGGCGCACATCCAGGTCTCCAGCACGGCATCGCGCAGACCAGGGTCGCGGTCGGAACTGACGCGATGGGCCTTGTACAGTTCGACCAGCTTGCGTGCCGTGGACTGGAAGCGCGCCGGTGAACGCAGCAGCAAACCACGCTCGAAGCCGGCGGTGGCCATCGCCACGTGCCAGCCCTGCCCCTGGGTACCGATGAGGTTGTTCACGGGGACCCGAACGTCATCGAAAAACACCTCGGCGAAGGCTTCCTTGCCGTTGAGTGCCTTGATCGGGCGAATGCTCACCCCCGGCGTATTGAGCGGCACCATGATGAACGACAGGCCGTGATGACGGGTTGATCCCGGCTCGCTGCGGAACAGGCCGAACAGCCAGTCGGCGAAGTTCGCCCGGCTCGACCAGGTCTTCTGCCCGTTGATCACGTAATGGTCGCCGTCGAGTACCGCCTTGCTGGTGATCGCCGCCATGTCGGAACCGGCGTTGGGCTCCGACCAGCCTTGCGCCCACATGTCCAGGCTTTCGGCCATGCGTGGCAAGAAACGCTGCTTTTGCTCCTGGGTGCCAAACTCCATCAGGGTCGGGCCGAGTAACAGCTGGCCGTTCTGGTTGATGCGCATCGGTGCGCCTGCACCGTAATACTCTTCCTCGAAGATCAGCCACTCGATCAAGTCGCTACCGCGACCGCCCAGTTCGGCCGGCCACATCACCATCGACCAACGGCTCTCGAACAGCTTGGCCTCCCAGGCGCGGTGCTGTTCAAAACCTTCGCGACTGTCGTAACTGGCGAAGGGCTCACTTGGCAGATTGTTCGCCAGCCAGGCCCGTACTTCGGCGCGGAAGGCGTTTTGCTTGGGGGTGTAAGTCAGGTCCATGGCGATCTCTCAGAACTTGGCGTCGCGTTTTTCGACGAAGGCCCGCCGCGTTTCCGCAGAATCCGGGCTGCTGTAGGCCTGCATGGTGAAGCCCTGCTCCCAGCGGTATTTGTCTTCCAGGTTGCCGTCTTCGATGCCGTTCAAGGCTTCCTTGGCGATGCGGATCATCGCCGGGCTCTTCTCGGCGATTTTCGCCGCGATGCCCAGGGCGGTTTCGCGCAACTGGTCCTTGCTGACGACGCGCTCGATAAAGCCGTATTGCAGCGCCTCTGGAGCGCCGATACTGTCGCCGGTGAAGAACAGGTAGCGGACTTTCTGCACCGGGAACAGGCGCTGCAGATGCGCACCGCCGCCCATGGCGCCGCGGTCGACTTCCGGCAGGGCGAAGGTCGCGCAGTCAGAGGCGACGACGATGTCCGCCGCACCGGTGATGCCGATGCCGCCGCCGAGGACGAAACCATGGACCGCGACAATCACCGGCACCGGGTTGCGGTGCACGGCCTTGAAGGTGGCGTAGTTACCGGCGTTGACCTCGACGATCCGCTCCGGGTACTGGTCCAGCTCCTTGATGTCGACACCGGCGCAAAAGCCCCGGCCTTCGGCGCGGATCACGATCACCCGCACTTCGGGGTTGGCCCCAAGGGCGTCGATCTCCCGCGCCAGGGCGTGCCATTGCTGGCTGTCGAGGGCATTGACCGGTGGCTTGGCGATCACGAGTTCAGCGATCCCCTGATTGAGTTGTGTGGTAAATGCCTGGTTCACAGGGGTTCTCCAATACTGGCGGGACGGTTCGATGGGAGGGTCTGGCTGCGGGCCAGGAGCGCGTCCAGGCACTGCTGGGCCTCGCTGGCGATGCCTTCGATGACTTCGCGGCAACTGAGTAACTCGCCGATGGCCGCCGCGACCTGGCCGCTGGGCAGGATGCCCTCGTCCGGGGCGCCGTCGATCATCGAGCGCTGCAACAGCACCGGCTGGTTGGCGGCCATCACCACTTGCGACAGCTGTGACGGGTCTTCACGCAACGCGCGGATGAAGACAGAAGCCATGTGCCCAAGGCTCATACCGGTCTGCTGCTTCCACTGCCAGGCGCTGCCCAGGGCAATGCGCAGGCGACCGAAGGGGCCCGCCTGCTCCAGGTGATTGATGAAGCGGTTTTCGATCATGCGGTGGCGCATGCCATCCACCGCCGTGGTCACGCGCACCCGTTGCGGATCGTTGACCTTCAGGTAGCGTTCCAAGGTCGCGGCCGGGGTCGGCGATTCGCGGGTCATGAGAAACCGCGTGCCCATGGCGATGCCGGCGCCACCGGCGGCCAGCACCGAGGCCAGGCCACGGCCGGTGGCGAATCCGCCGGCAGCGATCACCGGTACCTTCACGGCCGCCAACACCTGGGGCAGCAGGATCGAGCTGGGCACGCCGCCGGTATGGCCGCCGCCCTCGCCGCCCTGGATGGTGATCAGGTCGGCACCCAGCTCCACCGCCTTGAGCGCATGCTTCAAGGCACCGACGGTGGGAATGCACAGCACCTTGGCCGCCTTGAAGCGCGCGATGGTCTGCTTGTCCGGACCGCGCCCGTAACTCACGGCGCGCAGCCGATACTTGATCGCCAGGTCGACGCACTGCGTGGCGTTGTCCTGGAACATATGGAAGTTGAGACCGAAATTGCTGCCACCGGTGGCGTCGATCACCTTGCGGATTTCGCCTTCCAGTTCAGCAGCCGCAATGGTCGCCCCGGCCAGGAAACCGAAGCCCCCGGCCTGGGTCGAGGCGATCACCAGGTTGGCGTCGGCAACCCAGCCCATGGCGGTCTGCACGATCGGATAACGGCAACCGAGGGCCTCGGTCAGCGGCGTTTCGAGCCAGCGGTTCATTGGCTTTTATCCTCGGCCTGCTTGTTGGCCCGGGCCATGCCCTTGGCGTCGAAACCGCCCAGTTTGTCGCCGGACAACAGCTCGTTATGGGCATGGGCAAAGTGGTGCCAGGCGAACACCGCATCCATCGCCGTGCGCTTGCCTTGCAGGTCCTCGACGTGGTTGATCGCCTGCTTGGTCAGGGCCAGGCCCATGCGCGGCTGACGGGCAATGCCGGCAGCCAGGGCATAGGTGGCCTGCTCCAGTTCATCACGAGGCACCAGGCGGTTGACCATGCCCACCTGCCAGGCCCGGTTGGCGCTCATGCGATCACCGGTGAAGAGGAATTCCTTGGCAATGCGCGGGTTCATTTCATAGGGATGGGCGAAATACTCCACGCCCGGAATGCCCATGCGCACCACTGGGTCCTGGAAGAACGCGTCGTCACTGGCGACGATCAGGTCGCAGACCCAGGCCAGCATCAGGCCACCTGCGATACACGCGCCATGGACCATGGCGATGGTCGGCTTGGGCAGTTCGCGCCAGCGTCGGCACATGCCCAGGTACACCTCCTGCTCACGGGCATACAGCTGCTCGCCACCGGGTTTGTTGGTGTGGTCCCACCACAGGTGTGCGCGCTCGAACGGCTTGTCGATATCGCGCCCCGGCGTGCCGATATCGTGGCCCGCCGAGAAGTGCTTGCCGTTGCCACGCAGGACGATGACCTTGACGCTGTCGTCGTTCACCGCCTGGCGAAAAAAGTCGTCCAGGGCGTAGGTCATCTGCGAGTTTTGCGCGTTGTTGAAGGTCGGCCGGTTCAGCGTCAGCGTGGCAATACCCTCGCCCACGCTGTACAGCACCGGGGTGTCCGTCTCGTAGACGGCGTTGTCCTGGCGGACGATGAATTCACTGTCGCTGCTGTGCATGGTCGCTGTCCTTGCCTCAGGCCGTACGGATGCCGGGCGGGTTGCCCTTGATCGCCGTGGCGCGGTAATCGTGGGGGTCGAGTCGGCGGATCAGCGCCAACTGCTCTTGAGTGGGGTGCGCGGTCTCGCGCAATTGCGCCGACTTGAGCAACGGGAAGCCGGTGTTGTCCTGGACCTGTTCGAAAGTCACGCCGGGGTGCAACGAGCGCACCTGCACCGCACGGTCCGGGCCATCGAAATCGAGGACGCAGAGGTCGCTGACCACGCAACGGATGTCCATCAGGTCGCGACGCGCGCCTTCGGGCCAGCGCTCGGCCTTGAAGCCGACACCGGAGATCATGTCCACTTCGCCGCTGACGAACACCCGGCTGTTATGGCTGGGCACGAAGAACGAGTTGAGGTGGTTGATGCTGTTGCCTGGCAGGCCGCGCACGCCGAGGATCGCCGTCTTGGGCTTTTGATAGTCGCCGACGCAGGACAGGTTGGTCTGGCCCCAGCGGTCGATCTGGGTCGGCCCGATCATTGCGTGACGGCGCCCGCCCCAAACGCATTCGAATACTCGTTCGAACGACATGTAACCCGAATAACGCGCAACGTAGTCGCCACGCGGGCCCAGCGGGATCGGTTCTTCGACCAGGAACGCCTCGCTGTCGGTCATCAACAGTTCCGGGCTGTGGGTCAGTTTGGCCAGGCTGGCGCCCAGGCGCGGGATCACGCCCAGGCCCGAGGCAATCACCTCGCCATTGCCACGCCAGGCCTCGGAGGCGGCGACGATCATCAGTTCAGCCAGGGTGAAATCACAGGTTGCAGACATGGTCGATAATCCTCAGAACACGGGAAGGGGCAAGGCGCCCATGGAGTCGGCACCGCCGTTCTGTGCCTGATAGGCCTGCTCGCCACCGGCGATCCAGGTCTGCACATAGTCCTGCCAGCCGTTTTCCGCCTGGCTGCTGGCGACATAGCCCTTCAGGTGCTTCATGTCCCAGCCGTAGTCAGGGGCGCAGAGCGTCGGATGCGCACCCAGAGGTGCATGCACCACGCCGCTGACCAGATAGCGCTCGAAGGTGTTGAAACGGGCCTGCTCGGCGTTCAGCGCAAGGCGGTCTTCCAGGCGTTCGCACGAGACAAAGCACTGCTGGGCGGCGCGGGCGAACAGATGATCGAAATACGGGTCCGGCCCGGTCACAAGGCAGTTGCCCAGGCGGTCGGCGACATTGACGTGCAGGAACGCCACATCGAGGTTGAGCGCCGGCATCGCCAGCAGCACCTCGCCATCGGCGTAGGGCGACTGGATGGTCTTGAGTGCCGGGTTCAGGCGCGTCACGTCGGTGGCCAGGCCGCAACGGGTGGGCAGGAACGGCAAACGCATGCCGGCGGCGCGCAGGCCCCACTGGAACATGCCTTCGTCGAGCTCCATCAACTCCAGCTCGCCGGCTTCGCGGGCCTTGCGGTAGTAGGGTTCCAGCGGAATGGCATCGAGGGTGGCGAAGCCGAACACCAGTTTTTTGACCTTGCCGGCGGCGCACAGCATGCCCACTTCCGGACCGCCGTAGGCGACCACGGTCAGGTCCTTCACCGGTGAGCGCAGGATCTCGCGCACGATCGCCATCGGCTTGCGCCGCGGGCCCCAGCCGCCGAAACCGATGGTCATGCCATCGCGCAATTGAGCAACCGCATCGGCCGCTGTCAGTTGTTTGTTCATCATGACAATTCCTTAGTGTTGGCCGACCGAAAAGTCGTGCCCCCAAATGCTCACGCGGGTGAACTCGAAAGCCGAATGCTCGGCCCAGTCGACTAGCAACCCGCCAAAGCCGTACTCCAGATCGAAGCCGGACGGTGTCTTCATGTAAAAACTGGTCATGCGGTCGTTGAGGTGCTGGCCGAGGGTGGCCGACAGGTTCACCGCATGGGCGTGCAGACGGTCGTGGGCGCGGCCGACTTCGGTCATCGAGTCGACCTCGACCATCACGTGCACGCAACCGGACGGCACCGGGTACTCGGCCAGTGCCAGGCTGTGGTGGCGAGCGTTCTGGCAATGCAGGAAGTGAATGCGGATCGGTGCTACCGAAGGGTCGGGACGGAAGTTGAAAATGTCCGACAACTCGAAGCCGAGCACATCCTTGGCGAACGCCAGGGTGGCGTCGAAGTTCGGCGCCGGCAGCACGGTGTGGCCCAGGCCCATGTCGCCGGTGATGAAACGCGGCACGCCCTGGGGCGACACGAACGGCAGGCAGTCGGAGCGATGGCCCCAGCTCAGCTCATGGCAGTTGCCCGACGGGTCGGTCACCTTGATCAGCGCCTGGACGCCGCGCTGCTCGATCTCGGTGGCGGAGCCTGGCTGCCATTCGATGCCGGCAGCGCTCAGGTGCTCGAGGGCGGCCGTGAAGGCTGTCTCGTTGGCCAACTCCCAGCCAGAGGCCAGGTAACGCGCCTCGCTACCTTCGACGATCAGCATGCGAAACGGACGCTCGTCCATTTTCACGTACAAGCCACCGCCCGGCGCCGGGTTCACTTGCATGCCGAGCACGTCTTCGGCGTAACGCTGCCAATGACTGAGGTTTTCGATCTGCGAGACGAAATAGCTCAAACCGCGAATGTCGATCATGCCTGGGTCCTCGTTGGCTGAATGACTTTTGTGGGGAGCATTGTGCGAAGCACTGGCCGAGGCTTCATCGTCCGTTGAGACTAAGCAGGCGAAGGCGTGGAGTAGATGCCACATTGGCGGGCAGGATGGACGCCCACTGTAGGAGCTGGCTTGTCGGGTCGCCGCATCGCAGCGAAAGCGCCGGGTCAGGCAACACATGAGTTGCCAGGACGGACGCCTTCGCTGCCGTTCAGCGCACGCGAATCTTCGGGTCATCCGCCCCGCGGCGCAGGGTCTTGAGGAAGCCCTCCAGCGGTGCGGGTTCGGCGATTTGCGGCAGGGCGTCCTTGTCCGGGCGTTGCGCCCAGAAGGCATCCCAGGACGGAAACAGCTCGTGGAAGCTGCCGGCGTACGGCTCGCGCCCTGGCCAGCGCATTTTCAGGCCGCCGATCGGTGGTTTGTTGAGGTCGGTCGCGTACCAGTAGCACGGTAAGCGGCGACGGAAACACCAGCGCCCGTCGATCCGTTCGTAGTCGTCCCAGTACAGCATCTGCATGATCACCCACTCGGGACCGGTCTCATGTTCGTTCTTCGAATAGACCACGCCGGTGGCGTGATCGGCATCGCTGAACTCGATGATGTGCTGCCCCAGGTGATGGGAGGTGCCATGGAACTGCTTGCGCATGGTTTCGTCCAGCCATGCCTTGAGGTGCACACGACCGCTCTTGTCGCGACCCACGCGCACATCCGGGGCGAAGCAGTTGGCCATGGCATCCATGTCGCGCATGTCCAGGGCCAGGGCGTACTTGCCGGCCAGTTGGCGGATCGCGTCCAGCGACTCCAGGCGATCGATGCGCTCAAGTAAAGCGTTGGCGTCCTGGCTCATCAGTCGAGCACCGTGTACAGGTCCGAACCGCGTCCGCCGTCCACCGCCAGGCTGGCACCGGTGACATACGAAGCCTCGTCGCTGGCCAGGAACACGATGGCGTTGGCCAGCTCCACCGGCAGGCCGACCCGTTTCATCGGGATGACTTTTTCGGTGTTGCTGCGGGTCTTGGCGTCGGCCAGCATGCCGGCCGTGGCCGGGGTGTCGACCACCCCGGGAATGATCACGTTGCAGCGGATGTTGTGCGGTGCGCCTTCGCTGGCCGCCGCCCGGCTGAAGTTGATCACCGCCGCCTTGGCCGCCGAGTAACCGGCCATCCAGGCCGTGCCGAACAGGCCGCAGATCGACGCGATGTTGACGATCGAACCGCCGCCCTGGGCTTTCATCAACTGCATCGCGGTGCGGGTGCCCCAGAAGGTGCCGTCGACGGTGGTGCCAAAGTTGGCGTGCCAGTCGGCGGTGGTCATGCTGTCGATACCGCCCCAGGTGTAGGCCATCGCGTTGTTGACCAGGATGTCCAGGCGACCGTGACGTTGCGCGGTGGCTTGCAGCGCACCGACGTAGGCCTGTTCATCGCTGACGTCGGCCACGGCAATCTCGGCCTGCCCGCCTTGGGCACGGATTTTCTCCTGCACGCCTTGCAGCGGCTCAATGCGCCGCCCGCACAGCACCACCGTGGCGCCCTCTTCGGCGAACCGCAGCGCAGTGGCTTCGCCGATGCCGGAACCGGCGCCGGTGACGAAGGCGATTTTTCCTTGTAGACGCTTGCTCATGAGTGACTCCCTGATCAGATAAAGGCCATGCCGCCGTTGACGGCGATGTTCTGCCCGGTCATGAAACTGGCGTCTTCGCTAGCCAGGAACACCGCGACCCTGGCGATCTCGTCGGTCTCGCACATACGGCCCAGGGGCACGTTTTTCAGCAGCGCCTGCATGTAGTCATCGGGAATGCCGGCCATCATCGGGGTGTTGGTCGGCCCTGGTACCAGGGTGTTGACGCGGATGCCGCAGGCGGCCAGTTCACGGGCGATCGAACGGGTCAGGCCCATGACCCCGGCTTTCGAGGCGCAGTAGTGGCTCGGGCCTTCGCCGGTCAGCGCGGCGGTGCTGGAGAGGTTGATGATCGCGCCCTTGCGGCCACCCTTGACCATCAATTTGGCGCCTTCACGGCAGCACAGGAAGGTGCCGCCCAGGTTCACACCGATCACCCGCGCCCAGCTCTCGTCCGTGGTTTCGAGAAAGCTGTCCAGCCCGCCCACGCCGGCGTTGTTGACCAGGATGTCGAGGCCACCGAAGTGCTCCTCGGCCTGCCCCATGGCATCGGCCACGGAGGCGCCGTCACCGACGTTGCAGGCCAGGGCGAGCACCTTGTCGCCCAAGTCTGCCAGGCTCTCGGCCAGGGCCGCCTGGTTCAGGTCAACAGCCACCACCTTCGCGCCTTCGGCGACAAAACCACGCACGATGGCCTGGCCCATGCCTTGGGCGGCACCGGTCACGAAGGCCACTTTATCGAGTAACTTCATAGCAATCTCCAAGTGTGCGAATACGCTGCGGCCCGCTGTAATGGAGCCGTCACTTGCATGATTAGCGGCCAGGGCCTCGGCCCACATCGTCCGATGGGACTAGCGCCGCGTGGTCTGAACGGACGATGTAAATGACGGCGTCAGCGCCCAGCATTCGCTAGCGCGCACCACGCCAGGCGCTGTATTCCCCTTCAATTCACTGCAGCAATCTGCCGCAGCGCCTGGTGCGGTTGTGCCTCATGAATCCGCAGACAATGGAGAACCCCATGAACCAACCCGTAGACCTGCCCCTGCCCGTCGGCCATTACGCGACCCTGCCCAACGGCCTGCGCCTGCACTATCTGGATGAGGGCGCCGGCCCCGTGGTGCTGTGGCTGCACGGCAGCGGGCCGGGCGCCAGTGGCTTCAGCAACTTCAAGGGCAACTACCCGCAATTGGTCGCTGCCGGCTATCGCAATATCGTGCTCGACCTGCCGGGTTTCGGCCGTTCGGACAAACCGGAGGACGTGCAGTACAACCTGGACTTCTTCGTCGACTGCGTGGCGGCGTTTTTGGAGTCCGTCGGTGTGCGGCGTTGCACGCTGCTGGGCAATTCGCTGGGCGGCGCGATCGCCCTGGGCCTGGCCCTGCGCCTTCCACAACTTGCCCAGAGCCTGATCCTGCTGGCACCGGGTGGTGTCGAGGAGCGCGAGACCTACTTCAAGATGGAGGGCATCGTGCGCATGGTCAGCCTGTTCAGCGCCGGCCCCATCGGCATGGAGGAGATGCGCAGCATGATGAGCTTGCAGTTGTTCGATGCGTCGATCCTGCCGGAAAGCCTGCTGCAGGAACGCGTGGCGGTGGCGGTGACACAGCCGAAGAACCTGTTCAGCACGATGATGGTGCCGAACATGGAAGCGCGCCTGGGCGAGATCCAGTGCCCGATCCTTGGCTTCTGGGGCAGCAACGACCACTTCAACCCAATCAGTGGCGCCCAGCGCATCATCGACGGCGCACCGAATGCGCGGTTCATCGTGCTCAACCGGTGTGGGCATTGGGTTCAGGTGGAGCATCGGGAATTGTTCAACCGTAGCTGCATTGAGTTTCTGCAGCACGGTTGAACCGGCGACGCGTTGTGCGAGGCTTGCCATCGATGGTGGCATAAGCGTCACCACCGCCATCGCCGGCAAGCGGGCTCCTACAGATGTGTGTCACACCACAAACCCGACATACCCCCACAAAACCTGTAGGAGCTGGCTTGCCAGCGATGACGGCATAACGGCCACCACCGCATCGCCAGCAAGCCGGCTCCTACAGATGTGTGTCACACCACGAACCCAACATACCCCCGCAAAACCTGTAGGAGCTGGCTTGCCAGCGATGACGGTATAACGGCCACCACCGCATCGCCAGCAAGCCGGCTCCTACAGATTTTCGTACCGCCAACAATCCGCGTACACCCGCAATCCTGTAGGAGCTGGCTTGCCAGCGATGACGGCATAACGGCCACCACCGCATCGCCAGCAAGCCGGCTCCTACAGATGTGAGTCACACCACGAACCCAACATACCCCCGCAAAACCTGTGGGAGCTGGCTTGCCAGCGATGACGGCGTAACGGCCACCATCGCATCGCCAGCAAGCCGGCTCCCACAGGCAAACCAAACCCTGGTGTATCTGTTACCCTGCCGCCTTCTGGCTGTTCAACACTGCGTCGCCGGGCTTACCCAGTACGCAGGAGGTGCCGCCGGGGGTATACATCATGGCCACGCAGCGGTTGCAGGCGGTGCAGATCGAGTCGCGGCTGGCGCCAGTGGCGAGTTTGTTGACGTAGTCGTTTTCGGCCAGCAATACCCGACCCATGGCGACCAGGTCAAATCCCTCGGCCATGATTTTCTCGATGCTCGCCAGGCTCTTGGCACCGCCCAGATAGGCCAACGGCATTTTCACCGCCGCACGTACCTTGCGTGCATGTTCCAGCAGATACAGCTCGCGGAATTCCACGGTCGGCTCCTTGCGACGCTGGATAGCCATGGCCAGGGCGATGATCTTGTTCTTCTGCTGCACGCGGTTTTCCTTGGGGAAGGAGGAACCGAACATGGTGGTGATCGACTCGGCATTCATCCCCGCGCTGAGCACCAGCAGGTGCGCGCCCTCCTCTTCCAGCATGCGTGCGATCTGCGCGCCGTCTTCGGCGCTGTTACCGGCGCGCACGCCTTCGGTCACGCTGTATTTGCAGATGACCGCCATCTCCTTGCCGACTGCATCCAGCACCGCTCGCAACACCCGACGCGGAAAGCGCAGGCGGTTTTCCAGGTTGCCGCCGTATTGGTCGCGACGCTTGTTATACATCGGCGAAATGAACTGACTGAGCAGGTAGCCGTGGCCCATGTGGATCTCCACGGCATCGAAACCCGCCTGACGCGCCAGGCGTGCGCCTTGGGCGAAGTCGCGCACCACTTGTCGCATGTCGTCTTCGTTCATCGCCTGCTTGAGGAACATGCCGCTCATCAAGCCGATCTTGTTGAAGCCGCCGCTGGCTGACAGTGGGCGCTTGGTCGAGCGTTCGCGGATGAAGGTGAAGCAACCACCATGGGTGATCTGTGCGCTGGCCAGGCCACCGGCCTGATGCACCCCGTCGGTCAGGGCCTTGAAGTGCGGCAGGCTGGATTGGCTGAGGGTCAACTGGTTGGGCAAGGTGCGACCATCGCTGCTCACCGCGCAATAGGCCACAGTGGTCAGGGCGGTGCCGCCTGCGACCAGGGCCGAGTGCAGCTTGACCAGTTGTTTGGACGGCACGCCCTGGGCACTCATGCCCTCGTTGGTGGCGGCCTTGATGAAACGGTTTTTCAGGGTCAACGGACCAATTGCGATCGGGCTGAACGGTGATGGCGTCGGACGAGGATTCATGACAGGCCTCTCTTTATTGTTATCAGGCTAAAAGCGAACGACTGCGGCACCGGATCGCGACGCAGCCATGATCATCAGAAGGTGTACTTGGCGTTGAACGACAGGTAGTCGCGGTCGGCCAGCAAGCGGCCCTGGGCGACGTCCGGCGAGCTCAGGTAGGCGACATAGGTCATGCCGACCTGGAAGTTGCCCAGGTACTTGAAGTCGCCACCCACGGTCAGGCGCTTCTCGTCGCGCCCCAGGCCCTGGTAGGCGCTGCCGTCGACGTTCTGCGTCCACACTACCTTGGTGTTCAGGTCCAGGCCCGTGGCGATGGACGGGTAGTCCATGTAGGCGCCGACGCCCAGCAGGGTCGAGCCACGGGTCTGGGTCTTCGATTCGAACTGGTCGAAGGTGCCATCCACGCCGACTCCGCCGCCGGTGATCGTCAGGCTGTCCACTCCGTCGATGTGTTGATGCACCACTTCACCCATGAAGGTGGTCTGCTGGGCGAGCAGGCTGGGGCCGAGGATGTACGAGGCGTTGAGGTTGCCCTGCCAGATCTGCCCAGTGGTCGGCGCGCCATTGTTGAGGTAGACCGAGGCGCCATCGCGATAGCTCAGGTCACCGGCGTACTGCACCGAATCGCCGACCTTGGAGCTGAAGCTGACACCCGTCAGCTTGACGTCTTCGAAGTAGCCCAGGCGATAGGACGGCGCAGTGCCGTCATGCCCGATGCCCTTGAGCGAGGAGTATTGGGTGGTGCCGGTGAAGTCGAAGAACAGCGAGCCGACGCGCTCGTTATAGCGGTAATGAAACAGCCCGACTTCGGTGTTCTCGGTGATCCGGTAGCGCACACCCAGGCCCCATTGGCCGCTGTCCTTGGCGTCTTTCTCACCGGCGTAGCCGACTGCCAGGCCGTTGGGCAGACGGTCGACCTGGCCGGCACCCAGACGGAAAAACTCGGCGCCGGGACCGAAGGTGTCGCTGCCGAAATAATCGCCCACTGGATTGAGCTGGGTCTTTTCCCACTCGTACTGGTAGTAGCCCACCAGCGCCAGGTCTTCATTCAGCGACCATGATCCGGACACCTGCCCCACGGGCAGGTACGAGTCCTTGGCCTCGGTGCCCGGCACGTTGAACTTGGTCGCATCCACCGGGGCCTGGCCCTGGCTGATGTTGGCCCAGAACAGGCTCTCGCCCCAGGCCACCAGGTGCCGCCCGGCCTTGAGCGACAGGTACTGGGTCTCGCCGAGCTCGAAGTTGCCGTACACATACGCATCGAGCAGTCGCGCCGCGCTGCCGCTCATGCGCCGGGTCTCGTCGCTGAAGCCGTCGTTGTGGCCGGTCTTGTTCACCGTTTCCGGCGAGTCGTTGGCATTCTTCTGGTTGTAGACATCGTCGTAGAACTGACTGCCGCGCAGCACCGCCCCCAGGTTGTCGTGCCGAAGTTGCAACTCGCCGAACAGGCTCAGGCGGTTGTTGATCAGCGAGCCGCGCTTGAAGTTGCGTGTGCCGTCGTCGTTGTTCGGGTCGTTGAGGTATTGACTGGCCTGCTTGGCAGTGCGCATGGAGGCGGTGTAGTTGACCGTCAGCGACGAATCCAGGGTGGTGTTCTCCCCCAGTTCGATACTCGGTGCGGCGCTGGCCGTGGCGCTGGCGATGGTGATGGCCGTTGCCAACAGGCAGCGGCCACCGCTCAGGTTCCGCGAACGGCGCGCGACAGTATTTCCCGTGAACATACTCCTCTCCTTTTGTTGTTGTTTTTTTCGTGTTGGCGAGATGGCTGCGCCTTACGCCGGAACGCTGTTGGCCAGCGCCGCGCGCAGTTCGTTCTTCGCCACCTTGCTCGACGGATTAAGTGGCAAGGCGTCGAAGAAACGCACCTGGCGCGGCACCTTGTAATTGGCCATTTGCTCCCGGCTCCAGGCGATCAGTTGCGCCTCGTCGAGTTGCCGCCCTTCACGCAGCACCACACAGGCACAGCCGACCTCGCCCATGCGCTCATCGGCGATGCCGATCACCGCCACCTGGGCAATGGCCGGGTGCCTGATCAGCGCGGCTTCGATTTCCGCCGGGTAGCAGTTGAAGCCGCCGACGATGTACATGTCCTTGAGGCGGTCGGTGATGATCAGATTGCCCGCCTCGTCCAGTCGCCCGACGTCGCCGGTATGCAGCCAGCCTTCGGCGTCGATGGCTTCGCGGGTCGCTTCGGGGTTCTGGAAATAACCCTGCATGATGTGGAACCCGCGCAGGCAGATCTCGCCGGTCTGCCCGGCCTCCAGCACCTGGTTGTGCGGGTCGCGGATGCTCACTTCGGTGCCGGCGATCGGCCGTCCGCTGGTGCCGGCAATAACCTTCGCCGAGTCTTGGGGATCGCATATCGTCGCCAGCCCGCCGCATTCGGTCAGGCCGTAGGCGGTGGTCACCACGGCGAACCCCAGCTCGTTGCGCATGCGCTCGATCAGGCTCGGCGGGATGCTCGCCGAACCGGTCACCGCGATGCGCAGGCTCGACAGGTCGGTCTGCTGCAGCTGCGGATGGGCCAGCAGCGAGAGATACAGGGTCGGAGCACCGGGCAGCACGCTGATGCGTTCTCGGGCGATGCGCTGGAACACCTGCTCGGCGTCGAACACCGCATGGGGCAGGATGGCCGCTCCGCCGATCAGGCAGGTCAGCCAGCCGGCCTTGTAGCCGAACGCATGGAAGAACGGGTTGACGATCAGGTAGCGATCTTCCGGCAGCAGGCCGATGACCTTGACGTATTCGGTGAAGGCCCGCAGGTTCTGGCCATGGCCGCTCATCACGCCCTTGGGTTTGCCGGTGGTGCCGGAGGTGAACAACAGGTCGCACATGGCCTCGGGCTTGATCTCCATGGCCCGGCGCCTGGCGCTGTCTGCATCGATGGTCGCCGCGCCGAGCAGGAACTGGGCAAGGCTCAGGTCCGAAGGCAACCCGGGGGTGTCGCCATCGAGCAGCACCAGGTGTTCGAGGCTGGCCGGCCGATGGGGCGCGAGCAACGCCGGGTAGTCCACGTCGAGAAAACGCTGCTGGACAAACAATACTCGGCAGCCGCTGCGCTCCAGCACATCGGCGGCCTCAAGGCCCTTCATGCGCGTGTTGATCGGTACCAGCACCGCCCCGGCGCACTGGATGCCCAGCGCCGCGAGGATCCAGTCGCCGCTGTTCGGCGCCCAGATGCCAATCCGGTCGCCGGCCTGGATGCCCAGGGCCAGCAAACCCCGGGCAAAGCCCATGACGCGCTCGGGCAGCTCGGCGTAGTCGATGCATTGGCCGTTGTCCTCGATGGCCGTGCGCCCGGCAAAACGTTCGGCACTGCTGAAGACCAATTGGGCAAGGGTGGCAGGGGCGGCGCTCAGGGGCGCGGCAAGGTTCAGGCTCTGATTCATCGTGGGCTCGCGCTGGGCATAATTGAAGGCATCAATCGGGAAAGCGGATACGCAGTTGCGCGCTGGTGGGCACCGCCTGGCAGGCCAGGATCCAGCCTTCGGCCAGGTCGCCCGCGTCCAGTGCATCGTTGTGCAGCAGCTCGACCTCGCCGCTTACCAGGGTGCACATGCACGAGGCGCAGCCACCGACTCGGCAGGCGCTGGGCGGGTTTAGGCCGGCACGCTCCATGGCGGCCAGCACGGTCTCGCCGCTGTCGCAGGCCAGTTGGTGGTCTTCTCCGTCCAGGCGCACCGCCAATTGCGCGGCCACGGCCGCTTCGCTGCTGGTCGCCAGCGGCAGCTCGCCTTCACCGGGCAGCGAGACGAAGCGCTCGACGTGCACCCGGCGATCCGGCATGCCCAGGCCCTTGAGCGCGCTGACCGCCGCGTCCATGAACGGGCCAGGGCCACAGATGAATGCCTGAGCATCGATGAACGGCCGCGCCAGCTCCGCCAGTTGCCCGACGCTCGGGATGCCCTGCACCGAATCGAGCCAATGGACGATCTGCAGGCGTTGCGGATGAGCGCTGGCCAGCTGGCGGAGTTCGTCCTTGAAAATCACCGAGGACTCATCGCGGTTGGCATAGATCAGCAGCACCCGACCAGTTCCCGCGAGCAACGCCGAACGCAGGATCGACAGCACCGGGGTCACGCCACTGCCGCCGCCAAACAGCAGCAAGTCGCCGTCGAGACTGCGCGGCACGAACACCCCGGCCGGTGGCAGCACCTCCAGGGTCTGGCCGGCCTGCAACTCGCCGCACAGCCAGTTCGAGGCGCGGCCCTCGTGCACGCGCTTGACCGTTACCCGCAACGGCTCATCCAGCAACGGCGTGCTGGACAATGAATAACAACGGGGCAGCCAGCCGTCCTCGAAAGGCACGCGCAAGGTCAGGAACTGGCCTGGTTGATAGCGAAAACGTTCGCCCAGGTGCTCCGGCACGTCGAACACCAGGGAACGCGCATCGGCGGTTTCCTCGATCACGCGGGCCACGCGCAGGGCAAGATAATTGTTCATAGGTCAGCTACTCATGACCACCTGGCCGTGCAGCACGGACAGGTGTAAACCAGGGGTGTCGAAGCGCTCGCCATGGCCTCAGACGTAAGGGTCCGGGTTGGGCAGGCCGAGCAGCACCGCGCCGTAGCTGCGCCCGTAGGCCATGTAGTTGTTGGCGATGTGCCCGCGGGCCTGGTGCAGGTCGCGGAACAGCCGCGCCACCGGGTTTGTGTTGTACAGGCCGGAGGCGGCCATGCTGCGCAGCAGGTCGTTGGCCCGTTCGGCGCAGATGTTGGTCACATAGGCCGACTGGTAGCGATACAGCAGGCGGGTCTCGGTGTCCGGGTACTCGCCGGCACATGCCAGACTCATCAGGTGGTCATAGTTGCGCTCGAGCACCAGGCGCAGGCTGTCGACGGTGATCATCGCTTCGGCCACGGCGGTTTGCGCCACCGGATCGTCAGCGGTCCGGGCGCCGTGCTTGCCGATGTGTTTGGCGGCGTTGTCTCGGAACTCGTTGATCGCGCCCTGCAGGGCACCGAGGGCCGAGGTCGAGACGGCGCGGGAGAACACCTGGGCGAACGGGATCGCGTAGATCGGATTGGTGTTGACCAGACGCCCGGGAGTCGCTTCGAGGGTGCAGTTGTTGGTGCGTTGCACGCGATGGGCCGGGACGAATACATCCTCGACCACGATGTCATGGCTGCCGGTGCCGCGCAGGCCCAGCACGTCCCAGTTGCGTTCGATCTGATAGTCGCTGAGCGGCAGCAGGAAGGTGCCGTGCTCGGCGGGCATGTCGCCATCGGGCGGCAGGATGCCTCCCAGGAACACCCATTGGCAGTGTTCGCTGCCGCTGGAGAAACCCCAGCGCCCGCTGATGCGGTAACCACCTTCAACCACCGTGACCTTGGCCGCCGGCATGTAGGTCGAGCAGATCAGCGCATTGTGGTCATCGGCCCAGACTTCGCGCTGCGCTTCGATCGGGTAACGCGCCAGTTGCCAGGGGTGAACCCCCATCACGCCGTAGATCCACGCCGTGGACATGCAACCCTCGGCGAGGATGGTCTGGATTTCGAAGAAGGTCCGCGGATCCACTTCATAACCGCCGAACGCCCTTGGCTGCAAGGCCCGCAACAAGCCGGCGGACTGCAACTCGAGGACGCTCTCCACCGGCACCTTCAAGTCCTTGTCGGCCTGCGCCGTGCGCGCCTTGAGTGCCGGCACCAGGCTGCGTGCACGTTCCAGCAGATCATGTTCGTCCTGGGTCTTTTCTCGCATGCTGTGCATCACTCAATTCTCCCGATCTCACTGCGCCACTGCGCGAGTTGAGACGGATCATCGGATCGAGCGGGTAATCCTTCATCGTCAAAGCGGACTAGGGGTGGGGTTGGGTATCGGGGTTTGGCGGGTATATCCGTTTCTTCGGTAACGACGGCTCATGGTTGCGCCCTGACGGCGGGTCACTTGTAGGAGCGAGCTTGCTCGCGAAAAACCTGAGAACACCGCGGGGTGTCAGGCTGCCCGCGTCATCGTTAACCTCCATCGCGAGCAAGCTCGCTCCTACAAAGGGCGAAACCCTGGGTGGCCGTTACCGCAGGAATGGATATGCACACACCGCCCGCTAGTCCATTGAGACGATGCTGGCCACGGCCGTTGCGGCGATATTCAATCCATCGACAATCGACCCCACGGAGCAAGGGCCCATGAGTATTTTGCAGCGTTTCCAGATGCACGGCAGCGTCGCCATCGTCACCGGCAGCGGCCGGGGTATCGGGCGGGCGATTGCCCTGGCGTATGCCGAAGCCGGCGCCGATGTGGTGTGCTCGGCGCGTTCGCTGGACGAGGTAGAGGCCGTGGCCGAGGAGGTTCGCGGCCTGGGCCGGCGCGCGCTGGCCATCGCCTGTGACGTCAACGATGCCGGGCAACGCCAGGCACTGGTGCGCCACAGCGTCGAGCAAATGGGCCGCATCACGCATCTGGTCAACAACGCAGGCGGCGGCGGTCCCAACGATCCGCTGGCAATGACCCCTGAGCAGTTCGCCCAGGTGCTGAATTTCAACGTGACCACCAGCTACGACTTCTGCCAGTTGTGCGTGCCGCTGATGCGCGAGGCCGGTGGCGGCAACATCATCAATATCAGCTCGGTGGCGGCGCGTTATGCCCAACGCCATTTCAGCGCCTACGGTACAGCCAAGGCGGCCCTCAGCCACTTGACCCGCTTGCTGGCCCAGGACTTCGCGCCGCAGATCCGCGTCAACGCCGTCGCCCCCGGCCCGACCCTCACCGAAGCACTGAACGGCGTGATGCCCACCGCCATGCGCGAGGCCATGGAAGCCAACACCCGCTCAAATGCCTGGGCACCCCGCAGGACATCGCCGCCGCCGCGCTGTACCTGGCCAGCCCCGCTTCGGCCTGGGTGACCGGCAAGATCATCGATGTCGATGGCGGTGCCGACTCGTCGGTGTGGCCAGGCTGAACCACTCCTTTGGGCTCGCCCCTGATGATGTCGGGGCGGGCCTTTTTTTTCTCCCACCCCACTGGAGCCCTCGCCATGGACGCCCATTTGATCACCGCGCTCGGTGACGAACTGTTCAACGCCCTGCGCAGCCGGCAGACGCTGGCCCCCCTGACCCGCCGTTATCCGCAGATCACCCTGGAGCAGGCCTACCGGATTTCCCTGCACTTCCTGCAACGCCGCGAAGCCCTCGGCGAGCAAGTGATCGGCAAGAAAATCGGGGTCACCAGCCGCGCCGTGCAGGAAATGCTCGATGTCCACCAACCGGATTTCGGCTTCCTCACCAACGCCATGCAGGTCGAGGACGGCTGCGATGTCAGCCTGGCCCTCTACAACCTGATCCAGCCGCGGGCCGAAGGCGAAATCGCCTTCATCCTCGGTGAAGACCTGCAAGGCCCGGGCATCAGCGCCGAAGACGTGCTGGCCGCCAGCCAATGGGTCGTGCCGTGCTTCGAGATTGTCGATTCGCGGATCGACGACTGGCAGATCCGCATTCAGGACACCGTCGCCGACAACGCCTCCTGCGGCGTGTTCGCCCTCGGCAGCCAGCACATCGACCCGCGCTCGCTGGACCTCGCTGCCGTGCACATGCAAATGAGCAAGAACGGCCAACCGGCGGGTTCCGGCCTGGGCTCGGCGGTGCAGGGTCATCCCTGCGCGGCAGTGGCCTGGCTGGCCAATACCCTGGGCGAGCTGGGCATCCCGTTCCGCCGTGGCGAAATCATTCTGTCCGGTGCCCTGGCGCCGCTGGTGCCTGTGGTCGCCGGCGACCATATCAGCCTGTCCATGACCGGGCTCGGCGAAGCCAGCCTGCGCTTTGTCCCGTGATCGCCCTTCCCTTTCCAGGAGCCAGAAAAACATGAGCAAGAAGATCAAATGCGCGCTGATCGGGCCGGGCAACATCGGCACCGACCTGTTGTACAAACTGATGCGCAGCGAGGTGCTGGAGCCGGTGTGGATGGTCGGCATCGACGCCACCTCCGAAGGCCTGGCACGGGCCCGCGAGCTGGGCCTGAAAACCACCGCCGACGGGGTCGACGGCCTGCTGCCCCATGTCCTCGAAGACCAGATCCAGATCGCCTTCGATGCCACCTCGGCCTACGTGCACGCGCAGAACTCGCGCAAGCTCAATGCCCTGGGCGTGTTGATGATTGACCTGACCCCGGCAGCCATCGGTCCGTACTGCGTGCCACCGGTCAACCTCAAGGCGCAACTGGGCCTGGGCGTGATGAACGTCAACATGGTCACTTGCGGTGGCCAGGCCACCATTCCTTTGGTGGCCGCAGTGTCCAGCGTGCAGCCGGTGGAGTACGCCGAGATCATCGCCACCGCCGCGTCGAAATCGGTCGGCCCCGGCACCCGGAAAAACATCGACGAATTCACCCGCACCACCTCAAGCGCCGTGGAGAAAGTCGGCGGCGCGAAGAAAGGCAAGGCGATCATCATCATCAACCCCGCCGAGCCGCCGCTGATAATGCGCGACACCGTGCATTGCCTGACCGAGAGCGAACCCGACCAGCCGGCGATCACCGCCGCCATCGAGGCCATGATCGAGCAAGTGCAGCGCTACGTGCCCGGCTACAAGTTGGTCAACGGCCCGGTGTTTGAAGGCAACCGGGTGTCGATCTTCATGGAGGTCGAAGGCCTGGGTGACTACCTGCCCAAGTACGCCGGCAACCTCGACATCATGACCGCCGCCGCGGCGCGCACCGCCGAGATGTTCGCCGAGGAAATCCTCAAGGGCGAGCTGGTGTTGCAAGCCACCGTCCAACCCGCCCACGCATAAGGAGCCGACCATGGATCTTCGCGGCAAAAGCATCACCGTTCACGACATGTGCCTGCGTGACGGCATGCACCCCAAGCGCCATCAGATCAGCCTGCAACAGATGAAAGACATCGCCTGCGGCCTCGACGATGCCGGCGTTCCGCTGATCGAAGTCACCCACGGCGACGGCCTGGGCGGCAGTTCGGTGAACTACGGTTTCCCGGCCCACACTGACGAGGAGTATCTGTCGGCGGTGATCCCGCTGATGAAAAAGGCCAAGGTCTCTGCCCTGCTGCTGCCGGGGATCGGCACCGTCGATCACCTGAAAATGGCCCATGAATTGGGGGTCAACACCATTCGCGTGGCCACCCATTGCACCGAGGCTGACGTCAGCGAGCAGCACATTTCCCACGCCCGCGGCCTGGGCATGGACACTGTCGGCTTCCTGATGATGGCCCACATGAACAACCCTGAAGGCCTGGTCAAGCAGGGCTTGCTGATGGAAAGCTACGGCGCCAACTGCATCTACCTGACCGACTCGGCGGGTTACCTGCTGCCCCACGACGTCAGCGCCCGTGTGGCGGCGATGCGCGCGGCCCTCAAGCCGGAAACCGAGATCGGTTTCCATGGCCACCACAATCTGTCGATGGGCGTGTCCAACTCCATCGCCGCGATCGCCGCCGGGGCCAACCGCATCGACGCCGCCTGCGCGGGCCTCGGTGCCGGTGCCGGCAACACGCCGATGGAAGTGCTGGTGGCGGTATGTGACCGCATGGGCATCGACACCGGCGTCAGTGTGTTCGGTATCCAGGACGTGGCCGAAGACCTGGTGGTGCCGATCATGGACTTCCCGATCCGCAGCGACCGCGATGCCCTGACCATGGGTTACGCCGGGGTCTACGGTTCGTTCCTGCTGTTCGCCAAGCGCGCCGAGAAGAAGTACGGCGTGTCGGCCCGGGAGATCCTCGTTGAAATGGGTCGCCGCGGCATGGTCGGCGGTCAGGAGGACATGATCGAGGACACCGCCATGACCCTGGCCCGGCAGCGGCGGCAGGCATAAGACCCTGCTGGCAGATCCACCGCTTTCGCGAGCAAGCCCGCTCCCACATTTGATTCGCGGCGCACGACACAAACCTCCTGTGGGAGCGGGCTTGCTCGCGAAGAGGCCATGCCAGTCACCCTCCAGGGCGACTGGCACACCGCTTTCGTCAACGCCAATCGGCGACGATGCCGTGCTCCAACGCAAACGGCTGCGCCGCAATGGTCCGCCGCTGAAACCCCGGTGCCTGTTCGTCTGTAGCCAGCCACAACATCACCGCCGCCGGTACATGGGGCGGCGCACTGCCGGCGCGTAAGGCAATCAGCCCCTTGTCGCCGATGGTGGCCTTGAGCGATTCGGTGGTCACCACGCCCGGATTGAGGGTATAGGCGCGCACGCCAGCCTCGCCCAGTTCCGTGCTCAATACCCCGGACAACCGCGACACCGCCGCCTTGCCCGCGCCATACGCGTAACCCCAGCCACCCTTGCCCGCCGCCACCGGTGGGTCGCTTTCGCCGGCGCCGGAGGTGACGTTGATCACCACCCCGCCACCGCGGGTCACCATGTGTTCGGCCACCGCCCGGGTCAGCAGGAACGGGGTGAGGATGTAGCCCTTGAACATCCGCTCCAGGGTCTGGGCCTGCAGGTCCATGAACTCGGCGTTGAGGTCGCTGCCCTGGTAGATCGCATTGTTGATCAGCACGTCGATGCGCCCGTACTCGGCCAGCACCGCCTGGCAGGCATGCAGCGCCGAATCGCTGTCGAGCAGGTCCATCGGCACTACGAGCACCCGGCAACCGAGCTCGCGCAAGGTCTGGGCAGTGCCGTTGAGGCTACCGGCCAGCGGTGCTCCCGCGGCATCGCGCAGGGCATGCTCATGTTGTTCGCCCTCGTTGAGGGTACGGGCGCTGATCGCCAGGTCGAAACCGGCGCGGGCGAACGCCAGCGCCGCCTCGCGACCGATGCCACGGCTGGCGCCGGTGATGAATGCCACCTTGTTCATGCAAGTTCCTTTTTAGAAGCGTGGGGCGCGGACCATGGCGTCCATGCCGCCGTCGACGAACACGACGCTGCCATGGACAAAAGATGCCTGGGGCGATTGCAGGAAGGCTACCACTGCGGCAATTTCTTCAGGGTGCCCAGCGCGGCCCAGGGGCGCGACGAAATCGCGGGTCGCCTGGCCAAATCGGGCATCGTCCAGCGAGGCCTGGTGCAACGGGGTTTCTACCGCGCCCGGCGCCACCACGTTCAATCGCAGGCCCAGCTTTCCCCAGCTCACCGCCAGGCTGCGCACATGCTGGCTGATGGCATATTTGGAGGCGGCATAAGCGACGTGAGGCTGGCCGAGGGTGTTGGCCAAAACCAGCGCCTGGGCCTCATCGCCAGCGATCATCGCTTCGATCTGCGGTTGGCCGTCGGGGCCCGAATGGGTCGCCGCAACGGAACCGATCACCAGCGCCGCCGGTTGTTGGCCCTTGGCCAACGCCCCTTGCAGGCCGTCGAGCAACCCGCTGACGCCGAAGTAATTGACCGCCAGAATCAGGCCGCAGTTTGGCGCGGTGACACCGACGCCGGCGCAGCAGACCAACCCGTCGAGGACCCCGCCGCTGAGTTCAAGCACTTGCCCGATGGCGGCGTCGCGCCCTTGGGCGGTGGACAGGTCGGCGATGACTTCGGCGTTGCTGCGATCGATCCCGATGACCTGGTGGCCGGCGGCGCGCAGGGCGGCGGATACGGCGGCGCCGATTCCCGAGGCACTGCCGGTGATGGCTGTAATTGGCATGGTGGTTCTCCGTGATGGGTCCGCCCAGTATCGACAGGGCGATCACGGGACGGCATCGTCCGTGCGGACTAAAATCAAGCGGCGTCAACGACCGCGCCGCAGGGCAGGATGGCCCGGCGGCGGGTCTGCAGGCTCAGGCCTGGCGATAGATCGGCACGGCCAGTTGCAGCGGGGGCACCTTGATTTTCTCGGTCATTTTCAACGCCAGTTGCGGCTTGCCCAAGGCCACCACGCTGTTGAGCATGATGCGCACCAGTTCGGTCTGGCGCCGCACGCCGGTCTTGGAGAAGATCGAGCGCAAGTGCGCCCGCGCAGTGTTACGGCGGATATTCAGGACCTCGGCCGCTTCCTCAAGGGACAAACCGTTGGCCAGCTCCATGGCCAGGGCGGTTTCGGCCTTGGTCAGGTTGAACAGCTGCTTGGTCACCACTTCGCTGGCCAGGGATTTGCTCGAGGCATCGCGGATGTACACCAGCGCCGCCGGCTGGCCCTTCTCCTCGGCCCAGTCCAGGGACGGAATCGATTCGACCACCACGCCAAGGTTGACCAGCCCCGACGGCCGCGTTACCGACATGGCCTCGGCGCTTTTCGGCGCGTCCGGGCAGAATGCGCCGCGAATCAGGCGCTGCAATTCACGGTTGTCGCTGGGATACGTCGCTTCCAGGCGCCCGCCCACCAGTTTCAAGCCGTCGGAGCGGGCCAGGATTTCCTGGGCCACCGGGTTGATCTGCAACACGCTGCCGCTCTCGTCGAGCACCAGGGTCGCCACCGATAAGCGGCTGATGGCCTGGGAGTACAACTCACTCAGCGATTCGCTGCGATCCAGCAGGTTATGCAACTGCGAGGCACGCCTCAGGTGTGGCAGGAAACTGGCGCACACTGCCCGGTCATGGGCCGAGAAGTTGGGAGCCCGTTTCGGGCGGGTTATGCGAAAGCGCAGCTTGCCCCCGTCCGGGGTTGAAATGTCGGCCAGCATCAGGTGGTACACGTCATGGGGCTCGCAGAATGTCTTGAAGTAGCCGTTCTGCTCCCACTGTGAGGAACTCATGATGTCGTCCACGGTGAATACGTGGTCCAGCGGCTGATTGGAGAAAGGCGAATTGGTTTGCGGGTAGGTCATGTAGCAGACATCGCCGGCACCTTCGATGTCGCCGACGATGATCATCACACCGACATCGGGTTGATCCGGCACCCGCAGGATCAGGGTGACGAAGTTGGCATCGTAGAGTTTGAGAAAGCTCCTGAGGGCCGTGGCCATCAGTTTCGGATCGAGGGCGCCTTCGTAGATTTCGCCCACCAACTGGTTGTAGCGCACGAGGTCGAGGCCAAGACTGGCCAGGGCTTCATGGGTCAAGTCAGCGTTCTGCATAGTCTTATCTCGCTCGGGTAAGGACTGCGCCCTTCCCTTGTTATTTTTATAATTTCGGCCGGGGGAACCCTGGGTTCCCCCCTCTCGACTGCTACTTGCCTGCCAGTTTTCACTAGCGCCTGCGGACTCCACAATAGGTCCGGCAGGTTTATTTTTCGTGCGCGGTATCACGCGCCGCCGGGCTGTTTTTCAGGCGGAACTGCCCTTGTGCCGGCGCAGGCGCGTGTACCCGTTCAGTCACCAGTGGGCGCCCGCGATTGAACCAGGCGGCCAATGCCGGCAGGAGGAAAATCGCTCCCAGCACGTTGACCAGGAACATGAACGACAACAGCACACCCATGTCGGCCTGAAACTTCAGCGGTGCGAACGCCCAGGTGCAGACGCCGATCGACATGGTCACGGCCGTGAACACCGCCGCAGTACCGCGTTGGCACATGGCCTCGTAGAACGCCTCCCGCAGGTTGGCGCCGCGCAGCATCTCGTGCTGGATACGTTCGTACAGGTAAATGCCGTAGTCGACGCCCACGCCCACCCCCAACGCCATCACCGGCAAGGTTGCGACTTTCAGGCCGATCCCGAGCATTGTCATCAGCGCGTTGCACAGGATCGCGACAATCGCCAGCGGCACCAGAATGCACAGCACCGCGCGGATCGACAAGAAGGTCAGCCAGCAAAACAATGCCACCGATCCGAATAATGCGCCGAGCATGATCACTTCGGCGCGCTTGACCGCCTCGTTGGAGGCCGCCATCACCCCGACGTTGCCGCCGGCCAGGAGGAATTCGACTTGCGGCGAGCTGACTTCGGCAATGATCCGCTTGGCTTCGGCGATCGCATGGCTGACGGTGCTGCCTTCGTGATCGGCCAGGAACACCAGGATCTGCATCTGCTGGCAACCGTCGGTAACCAGTCCGTCATCCGGCATATAGGCCCGCGCGCCCTGGCTCAGGCCCCTGGGCGATCCCGGAATCGCCGCCCAGCGCGGGTTGCCTTCGTTATTGCCGGCGATCACCCGCTTGCCCATGTCCGCCACACTCTGGATCGACTGCACGCCGGTGACCGTGCGCATGCGGAAATCGAAAGCTTCCACCGCACGCATCACATCCGGCGACAGGCAACCTTCTTCGACGCCATTGACCTGGACGAACACCGACATCACATCAAGCCCGATGGAGTAGCTGCTGATGATCCTGGCGTTGTCCTGGTTGTAGCGCGAATCGGCCCGCAGCTCCGGCGCACCGGCGCCAATGTCGCCCACCGCCAGGTCGCGGGCCTTGTAGGCCCCGGCCGCCAGCAGCAACAGGCTGACCACAAACACCCCCAGGGCCGGCCCCGGTTCGGCCAGCGCCGACAGGCGCCACCACAGGCGGTGCCTGCCCGCCGGACGCGATTGCGCCCGACGCAACAGCGCAGGTTCCAGGCGCAAGTACGAAATGATCACCGGCAGCATCAGTTTGTTGGTGATGATCATCAACATCACGCCGATGCAGGCCGTCACCCCCAGTTCGTGAACGATGGGAATGTCGATCAGCATGATCACCGCGAAGCCCAGGGCGTTCATCAGCAAGGCCAGGGAACCGGGGATGAAGATCTTGCAGAACGCCGATCGCGCCGCGTCCTTCGATGTACTGCCGGCCAGCACGTCCTGCTTCCAGGCGTTGGTCATCTGCACCGCATGGGACACGCCGATGGAGAAGATCAGGAACGGCACCAGGATCGACATCGGATCGATACCCAGGCCCAGCAGCGGCAACAGGCCGAGCAACCAGACCACCGGAAGCAACGCCACCACCAGCGCCACCACCGTCAGGCGCAGGGAGCGCGAATACAGCCACAGCAGCAACCCGGTAATGACGAAGGCCACCACAAAGAAGCCGATCACCGTGTTCAGCCCTTCGACCACATCCCCCACCAGCTTGGCGAAGCCGACGATGTTGATCTCGATATCCGCGCTGTTGTATTTGGCTCGGATGTCTTCCAGGCGCTTGGCGATCTCGACATAGGACACCGGCTGGCCGGTCTTGGGGTCGATGTCCTGCAAGTCGGCGCGGACCATGGCCGACTTGAGGTCGTTGGCCACCAGGCGACCGACCTGTCCGGAGGCAGCGGTGTTGCTGCGCACCTGCGCCAGGTCCTCCGGGGTGCCGGCGAAGCGCGGTGGCACCACCACGTCGCCGAAGAAACCTTCCTCGGTGATTTCGATGTAGCGCACGTTGGCGGTGAACAGCGACGTCACACTGGGGCGGCTGACCCCGGAGATGAAAAACACGTCGTCGGTGACTTTGCGCAGGGTCTCGAGGTACTCGGTGTTGTAAATGTCACCCTCGCCCTTCCAGCGTACGCTCACCAGGAAGCGGTTGGCGCCGGTGAAGTAATGGCTGAACTTGAGGAAGTTGATCATGAAGTCATGACGTACCGGGATCTGTTTGTTGAAGCCCGGATCCAGTTGCGTGTGGGTGGCGCTGTAGCCCAGGCCCAGCGTTACCAGAACGAATAGCAACAGCAGTCCCTTGCGCCAGGCCATCAGGTAGTCCGCGCACGTTTCGACGCAGCGCGTCACCCAGTGTTTACCTTGATTCATTGCCCCGCCTCTCATTTACTGGGTGGCCTGTGTGGCCACTAGGGCAGCGACGCTGCCACTTGAACCCTGCAATACGCCGCGCTCGCCACCGACCAGCAGCCGCGAGCCGACCATCGTCGCCGAGGTCAACGTACCGAGGCCGGCCAGGCGTCCGACGCCGACCAGCGCACCCTGTGCATCCAGGCGCACCACCGAGCTGCCGGCACCGACGATCACCAGGCCCGATTGGTCGGGCAGCAATGCATGGCCATACAACGGCAGTTGATTGCCGACCTTGACCTGGGTCCAGCTATCGCCGAAGTCGTGGCTGACGAACACGTGCCCGCGCATGCCATAGGTCACCCAGTCCTTCGCGCTCAAGCGCACGATGCCGAACAGCGAGCCGCTGTAGAACGCCGGCAAGCTCTGCCAGTGCTGGCCGGCGTCGGTAGTGCGCAGGACCAGGCCCTGCTCGCCCACCAGCATGCGCCGGCCATCGTCGCCACCGGCCATGCTGTTGAGGTGGGCGTTGTCGATGTCCAGGGATTGCGGCGTCCAGGTCTTCCCGGCGTCAGCCGATTGATAGAACTTGCCGAAGCTGCCGAACGCCATGACGCTGTCGCCACCGCCGGTCCAGATACCCAGCAGCGGTTCGCCCAGGTCGCTGTCGTAGCGCATTTCCTGCCAGTTGCTGCCGGCATCCTCGGAACGCAGGATCCAGCCGTCATGCCCGACGGCCAGCAAGCGCTTGTCGTCCAGTGCCACCACGGCGGTCAGGGTGGCGTTGCGCTGGGTGGCGACGCTCGCAGGCTGCCAGCTGACGCCCTGGTCATCGCTGAGCAGGACGCTGCCCCGCTCGCCCACGGCGACCACGCGCGCGCCAAGATTGAGCAGGCCGTTGATCTGCACACGGTCCGGGCGCGTGGCCAGCAGTTCCGCTTGCGGTGGGGATTTGGGGGAGAAGGTGTAGCCAATGGTCAAGGCGACCACCAGGCAAACCGCGTAGCCGATCACCGAGCGCATGGGCAGCGCTCCTGCTCGGGGTTGGCGTGGATAAGGCAAGTCATAGGGCCGATCCTCTTGTTTTTGTCACGCGCCAGGGCATGCGAGGCAATCGAGATGGGCGTTGCCTCTGGGGCAATAGTCGGCGCAAGGGAGGGGGGGCACATCGTCCAAATGGCTTATGCAATGGCGGGAATGGCGTGGGGTGGGATGTTGTGTTCGGCGCAGGACAACTGTGGGAGCGAGCTTGCTCGCGATGGGGCCATACCTGCCTGCATCATTGCCGACTGGTCTACGGATGCCATCGCCGGCAAGCCGGCTCCTACAGGGGATCTTCGGCGGGAATCAGGCCATGTACAGGATCACCAAATCGTTGATCACCGACGGCCGGTCCTGGCCCACCACATGGATGTTGAGCTCCAGGGTCAGTTGGGTACCACGGGCGAGGATTTCGACTTTTTTCACCCGCGCCCGCGAATGGATGCGCGAGCCGGCCGGTACCGGCGCCGGGAAGCGCAGGCGGTCGGAGCCGTAGTTGATCTGGGTGCTGAAACCGCTGATCTCGAAGCCCAGCGCCAGTTTCATCCGCGACTGCAGCACCTGTACCAGCGCGCCATGGGCGATGGTGCCGCCGAACGGGCTTTGCAGGCGCGCCCGCTCCGGATCGGTATGGATCCAGTAATCGTCGCCCGACAATTGGGCGAAGGCGTCGATCAGTGCCTGGTCGACCACCACCACGTTGCTCCAGTCACTGAACTGCTCGCTGACCAACTCTTGCAGGGCCGGGCCATCGTTGAGGTCAATCTGCCGGGCGACAGGCTGTTGCGAGGTCGCAGGTTCCGGTTCACTGTCCTGCGCAGGCAGCGGCTCAAATGCTGCTGCCTCCTTGTCCACGCCAGTAAAGCGCAGCAGGCGATTGCCCTTGGCGTCGACTTCGGCAAACACCGGCCGCAAGGGCATGCCGATGCGGATCTCGGTTTCGTCGAGGCCGACCAGGTTGGTGTTGATGCGCACCCCTTCGGCCAGTTCGACCACCGCCAGTTTCTGCGGCATCTCATCGATGAAGTCGGGCAAGGTGGCGATGCGCGTCACGGTGTAGCTGTACAGCGTTGCGGCGCCGTCGACTTCGCGCCAGGCCAGGTCATGCTCCAGGCATACCGGGCAATGCCGGCGCGGGTAGAAGTTCCAGTGCGCACAGGCGTTGCATTGCTGGATCAGCAGGCGGCGAGCCTTCAGGCCCTCCCAGAAGGGCGCGGAAATCGGCGTCGCAACCGGCATCGGTTTGTTGTTGGACATGTGCTTATGCTCCCTGAAGTATCAATGCGCCCTGCTCGCTCATCACGCCACCGGTGCCGGAGACGTAGACGCTGTCGCAGCGGCCCAGTTGGCGTTCACCGGCGGTGCCGGCGATCTGCGTCACCGCCTCGATCACCTGGCTCATGCCACCGGCGGAGGCCGACTGGCCGAAACTGAGCTGCCCGCCATGGGTGTTCATCGGGAAATCGCCACGCCAGGTCAGGTCGTGTTCGCGCACGAACGCCATACCCTCGCCCTTGCCGCAGAAACCGGCATCTTCCAGGGTGAGCAACGTGGTGATGGTGTAGCAGTCGTAGATCTGCGCGGCATCGACGTCCTTGGGCTTGAGCCCGGCCATGGCAAAGGCCCGCTGCGAAGCCGGGCCGATGGGCGTGTGCAGCATGTCCTCGGCATAGGACGGCGACTTGAATGCCAGGTGTTCGCCAAACCCGGTAATGAACGCCGGACGCTTGCGCGCCCTCGCCGCCACTTCCTTGCTGGTGATAATCAGCGCGGCACCACCGGCCACCGGCATGACGATTTCCAGGACGTGCAACGGGTCGGCGACCATTTTGCTGGCCAGCACCTGCTCAATGGTCAACGGCTGGCCATAGAACATCGCTTGCGGGTTGGCCAGGGCGTTGGTGCGCTGGTCGACGGCGATCTTGGCCATCGCCCGCTGGTCGTAGTCGTACTGCGCGGCATAACGCTGGGCGATCATGGCGTAGCCGGTGTTCTGGCCCATGTGCCCGTATGGCAGGTCGAATTCGGCTTCGGGCGCACCGAATGCCGTGCTGTGCCCACCAAAGCGCATGGAGCGGGCCATCCAGCCAGGATCCTCGTCGGGGCCAAATGGCGCCATGCGCGCGGGGATGACGCACAGCACGGCCTGGCACAACCCCAGTTCGATGGCGGCGGCGGCGCGCCAGACCATGCCCACCGAGGTACAGCCACCCAGGTCCACCACTTCGGCGAAGTTCAGGCGCAGGCCCAGGTACTCGGCAGCCATAGCCGGTACGAACACCGAGGCTTCATGA
Source organism: Pseudomonas sp. YuFO20 (assembly GCF_035064975.1). NCBI lineage: Bacteria > Pseudomonadati > Pseudomonadota > Gammaproteobacteria > Pseudomonadales > Pseudomonadaceae > Pseudomonas > Pseudomonas sp. YuFO20. The sequence goes on along the minus strand of NZ_JAXDEO010000033.1, from coordinate 32,431 downwards.
AAATGCGGGCCGTTGATCACCAGCCCGTCGAGGTCCGAGGCCTTGAGCCCGGCATCGCGCAGCGCCTGGGCCGCGAGGTCGGCGACTTGTTCAAGGTGAAACATCTTGGGTGCGGTGGAGTACTTCTCCGGTTTGTACTGTGCGCTGCCAACAATGGCCGCATGCCCCTTGAGCCCCATAGTGCCTCCATGCCGAAGCGTTACGCTGCGGCTTTTTCCAGGTTGTATTTGAGGTCCGGGCGCCATCGAGCGCCGCGGAGCTTGAGTGGTCGGTCAGAAGGTGTATTTCATCGAGAACGTGGCGTAGTCGCGGTCGGCGAACGGACGGTCGATCGCATCGGCTTCACCCAGGTAGGCGATGTATCTCAAGCCGAGTTCCAGGTTGCCCAGGTACTTGAAGGTCGTGCCCGCGCTCAGGCGTCGGTCGCCGGCGACGCCGGAGATGCTTCCGGCCATTGGCGTGGAGCCGCTGAAGACGTTGGAGAAGCTGAGGGGGACTTCCAGATCCCAGCCTTGGAAAACTCCCGGATAACTGAACGATGCGCCCACGGTGTAGGCACTTGAAGACTTGGTGCGGTAACCCGCGGCTGTGCTGTAGGTATAGTCATCGGAAGGAGCCACCAGGGGTGCCAGGGAAGGTAACAGGTTGACGCCTTGCAGGTTGGGCGCCGCCGAAGTGGACTCGACGCTGTCGACCTGCACGCGGATGATTTCGGCAGTCAGGCTGGTCTGGCTGGCCCACGGGCGATCGCCGAGGATTCGGATCGCCGACAACTGCATCTGCTGGCCCTTGCCCTTGGCCGGCACCGCGCCGAGGCCGGTATTGACCATCACCGGCGCCCCGTCGCGGTACGACCATTCGGCGCCGACCTGGGTGTCGCCAATCTTGGTCGAGGCGCTGATACCGGTCAGCTTGATGTCTTCGAAATACTTGATCTCGTAACCATTGCTGACGAAGGCGTTGCGGCCACCGCCCACTGGCAGCGGGTCGTAGCCGACCAGGGCGGTGGCCGGGTTCTTGTCGTGGTAGTTGACGTGAAACAGCGACAGCTCGAGGGCCGGTACCGGGCGGTAGCGCATCTGCACGCCCCACTGACCACCATCACTCGGCTTGTCGGTGCCACGGTAGGCGATCTTCTGGCCGTTGGCGTAGATAAACTCGCGACCTGGCCCAACCACGTCGCTTCCCGACAGGTAGCTGCCCACCGGCGGCAGTTCCGTGCCCTTCCATTCGTATTGCACGTAGGCACCGAAGGTCAGTTGGGGGTTCAGTCGGAACGAGCCGGAGAACTGGCCCACCGGCAACAGGACTTCCTTGACCTCGACACCCGGCTGCGACGCTTTTACCGCGTCGGAAGGGTTTTGTACGCCGTTCACACCCGGGTAGAACAGACTCTCGCCCCAGGATTCGATGTGCCGCCCGGCCTTGACGTCGAGCATGGTGTCGTTGTCAAAGCGCCAGCCGCTGAACACATAGACGTCCAGCAGTTTGCTGCGGCCGCCACTGTAGTAGCGGGTGTCACTGGTGAACTCGTCGTTGTCGCCGTTCTTGTTCACAGTGGCAGGCGAGTCGTTATCGTTCTTGCGGTGGTAGACGTCGTCGTAGAAGGTACTGCCGCGCACCACGGCGCCGTAGTTGTCCTTGCGCAGGATCATTTCCGCCAGCGCACCCACGCGGTTGGTGGTCAGGCTGCCACTGTCGAAGTTGCGGTTGGCATCGTCGGCGTTGACCGTCAGCAAGCGATCGCTCTGACTGCCAGTGCGCACACCGATGCCGTAGCTGGTGGTCACCGACCAGTCGATGGTCGCGCCATTGTCGAACTCGATCGTATCGCCCGCCCACACCGGTGTTGACACCAGCGCAATGGCCGCCGCCAGGCTGGTGAGCTCAAACGCACGCGAACCGATGACCGTGGAGTTATTGTTGTTCTTGTTGATCACACTGACTCTCCTCAATGACAACCGGCTGGCTGCCTGGAATGTTCAACACTGCTGCCGTGCTGCCCGCTCAAAAAACCTTGAGCGGGGTAACAGCGCACGCTCCCCTTACAGCACGCCGAAAGCGATATCGCCCCCGGTCCTCTTCCCGTTCCAGCGACCCTTCGGCCACCAGGTAGTTGGCATGGGCCAACGTTTCGCCCAGCGCCATCAGTTCGTCGAAACGACCCGACAGCTTGGGAAACAACACGGCCATCAGTTCGAGCACGGTGCGCGGCTCGTCACAGTTGGCCAGCACCTGCGCCAGATGCCCTTGGTGGTGGGCATGCAGTTGATCCAGGCGCTCATGCAAATTGAAAAACGGCCGCTCGTGCGCCGGCAGCACCAGCACGCTGTCGGGCAAACTGCGCAGGTGCTCGATGGAATCGAGCCAGTCACGCAGCGGGTTGGCCAACGGCTCCGTGGCATGCACGCCGACGGTGGAGGTAATGCGCGGCAGCACCTGGTCGCCGGAGATCAGCAAGCCGTCATCGGCGGCGTACAGGCAGGCATGTTCCGGCGAGTGGCCGCGACCGATGACCACCTGCCAGGTGCGGCCCCCGATAGCCAGGACGCTGCCCTCGCACAAACGGCGGTAATGGTTGAGTGGCGCCGGCAGGAAATGCGCATTGCTCATCACCGCGAACATCTCGCTGCTGTGCTCGTCGGTCACGCCGGCCTTGCGGTAGAAATCGAGGAAATCCCAGCCCGGTGGCTGTTCGGCGGGAAACTTGAGATGCAGTGAGTGGAACTCGCTGGCGGTCATGTACACCGGGCAATGAAAACGTTCGCTGAGCCAGGCGGCGACCCCGGCATGGTCGGAGTGAAAGTGGGTGCAGACCACCGCCAGCACGGGCAGCCCGCCGCACACTTCACTGAGCACCCGGTCCCAGACCTCCCGGGTTTGCGCGGTGTTCATGCCGGTGTCGACCACCACCCAGCCATCGGTATGGCGCAGCAGATAGAGGTTGATGTGGTCCAGGCGAAACGGCAGCGGCATGCGCAGCCACCACACGCCCGGCGCCACTTCACGCACCTGCCCGGAGTCCGGCGCCTGCGGCCAGGGGTACCGCAGGCCGCTGCGCAGTTCGTGACCGTTGGCGTCGAGATCAGCCATGGTCGGCCACCGCGAAGGGGGTCAGGCCGGCACGAGCCAGGGCTTCTGGCGAATAGGGCACATAGCTGCGGGCCTGTTCGTCGCGGATGAACAGCGGATCGCTGCATCGAGTCGGGCAGTAACCCTGGCGCTGCAGATCGACCTTGCGCAGCTTGTAGCTGGCCGTCAGGTCTGCCGCCTGGGTGACCCGTACGAACACCGGTGCCGCATAACGCGGCAGGCGCGCTTCACTGAGGGCGTACAGGGCGGCGGGATCGAAAACCTGGCCTGCCTGCATCAGCACGGCGGCCATGCCGGCGCGTCCTTCATGGCCCGGCACCTGGACGCCATAGATGTTGATCAGCTCCAGGCCCGCCAGATCGCCCAGGGCGTCGGCCACTTCCAGGGTCGAAACGTTTTCGCTTTTCCAGCGATAGGTATCGCCGATGCGGTCGACGAAGTAGCAGTAACCGTCGGCGTCCTCACGCACCAGGTCGCCGGAACTCCAGTAGGCATCGCCTTCGCGAAACACATTGCGGCGGATCTTGCTCTCGGTCGCCTCGGCCGAGGTGTAACCCTCGAAACGCCCGCCGCCGATCTCTGGGTGATCGACGATAAAGCCCATGGCCTCGCCAACCTCACCCACTTTGCAGACTTGATAGAAGCCGTTTTCATCCCGTGGATGGCAGTCGTTTTCAATGTCGTAACGCACCAGCCGCAGGTTGGTCTTGTTCCAGTCCGGCACCCGTCCGCAGGAACCAAAATAGTTGTCGACGTTGATCAGTGCCGAATTGGCTTCGGTGGCACCCCAACCCTCGTACACCTGGATCGGGCCGAAGCGTTCCAGCCAGCGCTGCCAGGAGTCCGGCGACAGCCCGGCGCCGAGCATGCAGCGCAGGCTGTGTTCGCGCTCGCCCGCCTGAACCGGCTGATTGAGCAGATAGCGGCAGATCTCGCCGATGTACTGGAAGATGCTGATCTGGTGTCGCGCCACATCCTTCCAGAACTCGCGCACGCTGAACTTGCGGCGCACCACGATGGCGGCACCTGCGCGCAGCGCGGTAGAGGTCACCGAGGTGGCCGCGGCGCCGTGGTACAGCGGCAGGCAGCAATAGAACACGTCCTTGCAGGTGGCTTGCAGGGTGACTTCCATCACATCGCCCGAGGACATCCAGCGCATGTGGCTGTAGCGCGCAGCCTTGGGCAAGCCGGTAGTGCCCGAGGTAAAGATCAGCAGCATCGCGGCCTGGGCTTCGATGCGCGCGCGGATATCCCGGGGAAACGGCGTGCGCGGGGCTTTCTCCAGGCGTGCAGCGAAATGCCCGTCGATGCCCTTGGGCAGCGGGCCGCTCCAGGGATTTTCCGCGTCGCGAATCAGCCAGCACGGCAGGTCCGGAAAACCTTCGGTGGCCTGCACATTCGCCAGGCATTCCTCGCCGATCACCAACGCCCTGGCGTCGGTGGTTTGCAACGCATGCAACAGCGCACGGCCGTTGACCTGGGTATTGATGAAGGCCACCACCACCCCGAGCTTGACCAGGCCGAACCAGGTGCAGAAGAACGCCGGGCGGTTTTCCATGGCCAGGGCGCAGACATCGCCGGCGCGCAGGCCATTGGCATAAAAGGTGTGGGCCATCTGGTTGGCCCGGGCATCGACCTCGGCGTAGCTCAGGGTCTGCTCGCCGTAGATCAGAAACGTGCGCTCACCCTGCTCGCTCGCCCGTTGTTCCAGGCGGTCGGCCACGGTGTAGTGATCACCCGGCTTGATCAGCCCGGCGGCGGCCGAGCGCTGGTCGAGCAGTGCCTGGGTCTGTTCCCGTGGGACCGCGCGTGTCGGCAGGCCGTGGCTCAAGTCATTCAGGTTCATTGCGCCACCTCCTGGGCATTGGCTTGATAGGTGCTGTAATCCGAGTAGCCCGCCGGGCCCGGCGTGTACAGGGTCTTGCGGTTGAAACCCGACAGCGGCAGGCCACGCCGCAAGCGCTCCACCAGATCGGGGTTGGCAATAAAGTGACGACCAAACGACACGGCAGCCCCCTCGCCCGACGCGAGAGCGGCACTGGCCGAAGGGCCGTCGAAACCATCGTTGAGGATCAAGGCATGGGGACTGTGCTGGCGCGCCAGGGCGAAGGCATCGAGCTCGGCCAGGGGCGAGCGCATGATGTGCAGGTACGCCAGGCCCAACGGTGCCACGGCTTCGCACAGGGCGGCCGCCGTCTCGGCCGGATCGCGGTCGTCGATGTCGTTGTAGGGGTTGCCGGGGCACAGGCGAAAACCGACACGGCCGGAGCCGATGGCGCTGGCCATGGCCTCGATCACGTCCTTGGCGAAACGCACCCGCCCCGTCACATCGCCGCCGTAGACATCGCTGCGCTGGTTGCTGCCGGAGGACATGAACTGCATCGGCAGGTAACCGCTGGTGCAGTGCAGTTCAACGCCGTCGAAGCCGGCCAGGCGCGCATTCAATGCAGCCTGGCGGTAATCTTCGATGACCTCACCGATGCCTTGCAGGGTCAGCGCCTGTGGCTCGTCAGTGTCCACCAGCCCGGCAGCGTCGCTGAACACCTGGGTGCGTGCACGCAATGCCGAAGGTGCTACCGTGGCCGCCCCGGCCGGCTTGTTGTGGCGGCTGGCGGCGCGGCCGACGTGCATCAGCTGCAAAACGATGCGCCCACCCTCGGCATGCACCGCCTCGGTGACCCGTCGCCAGCCGACGATCTGCTCGTCGCTGTAGATGGCCGGGGTGCGACAATAGCCCAGGCCGCTGGCGGACGGCGCAGTGCCTTCAGCCACGATCAAGCCGGCACCGGCCCGCTGGCGGTAGTATTCGACCATATCGCCGCCGGGTATCGCATCGGCAAGGGCACGGCTGCGGGTCATGGGGGCCATGACGATGCGGTTGGCCAATTGCAGTTCGCCCAGGGCGATCGGCTCGAACAAGACGCTCATTTCAATTCCTCAGCTTCTTATTGTTTTCAGGCTGTCCCAGGGCTTGCCACAACGTGGGCAAACGCTGGCAAGGCAGCGGATACGGGCTGAATGATTGACGTTGGGCGCGAGCGAAACATCGTCCGACAAGACTAGGTTTGCCAACGTGCGCGGCGGCTTGGCTGCAAAGCCGAAAATGGTCTGAATGGACGATGAAAAAAACCCGGTGCACGTAGAGCATCGCGCCAACTAGAACAAAACCGGGAGCACCCGCAGTGAACCAGTCCACCCCCGTCACATGGCGAACGCACTACGCGCTGTTCGTGCTCGCCAGCATCTATGTGTTCAACTACATCGACCGTCAGTTGATGGCGATCCTGATCGAGCCGGTCAAACTCGAGTTCGGCATTTCCGATACCGGCATCGGCTTGCTGTCGGGGGTGACTTTCGCGGTGTTCTACACCGTGTTCGGCTTCCCGCTGGGACGCCTGTCGGACCGCATCGGGCGCAAGCCGGTGATCGCCTTCAGTTGCATCGCCTGGAGCCTGATGACCATGCTTTGCGGCATGGCCGGCAACTTTCTGACCCTGGTGCTGGCGCGGATCGGCGTGGCTGTGGGTGAGGCCGGCGGCACGGCGCCATCGGTGGCGATGGTCTCGGATTTGTATCCGGCCAATCGCCGCTCCACAGCCCTGGCATTCCTGATGCTCGGTTCCAGCCTGGGGGCGGTTGTCGGCCTGGGGCTGGGCGGCTGGATCGCCCAACACCATGGCTGGCGCTACGCCTTCCTGTTGATCGGCGCTCCCGGCATTTTCCTCGGCCTGCTACTGCTGTTGACTGTGCGTACGCCCAAGCGAGTCGTACCGCTGAGCAGCGCCACATTGCCACATGACGGCTGGCTCAAGACCCTCACTGAGCTGTTTCGCATGCCCTCGTTCCTGTGGCTGGTGCTCACCGGCGGCGCGGCGGCGATTGCCGGCTACGCCATCGGTACCTGGAGCCCGAGCTTCCTGATCCGTTCCCACGGTCTGAACATGCAACAGGCCGGATTCCTGGTCGGCGTGGTAGGCGGCGGTGGAGCGGCCATCGGTACGCTGGTCTGCGGCATGCTCACCGACCGCATGGCACGGCGCGATGTCGGCTGGCAAATCGGCGTGCCGCTGCTGGGCACGTTGATCAGCATCCCGTTCGCCCTGGCGTACTTCCTCTGGCCGCAAGGCACGGCGTTCCATATCGGCAGCATCGCCGTGCCGCAGGCGTTCCTGTTCTACAGCGCGTTCGCCTTCTTTGGCGTGTGGTGGGCAACACCCTGCCTGAGCGCCATTACCCATCTTTTCCCGGCGACACGCCTGGCCCAGGCCACGGCGATTTTCGTCATGTCCATGACCCTCCTGGGCGTGGGTATCGGGCCGCTTTTCGTTGGCATGCTCAGCGATTTCTTCGTGCCCACCCTGGGCAGTGAATCGTTGCGCTACGCCCTGGCCTCATCGGTGTCGATGCTGGCGCTGGCCAGCGTATTCCTGGCCCTGGCGTTGCCGCGTTATCGTCAACAGATGAAGAGCCCCGCTGCGTCCCTCGCGGTGATCCGGCCCGTGACTGCCTGACCGCCTTCGCGCATCACCACGCCGCTGCAACCCTTGCCCGGTTGCAGCGGCTTTTTAATGGTTCCTCACGTATTGGCGGGAAACTTGGATGACGCCATTTCTGTAGGAGCGAGCCTGCTCGCGAAAAACCTGAGAGCACCGCGGGGTGCCAGGCTCCCCGCGTCATCGTTGACCTCCATCGCGAGCAAGCTTGCTCCTACACGGTCTTCGTTCCTGTTCAGCACAGTGGGTTTCTGTAGGAGCGAGCTTGCTCGCGAAAAACCTGAGAGCACCGTGGGGTGTCAGGTTCCCCGCGTCATCGTTGACGACCATCGCTGGCAAGCCAGCTCCTACAGTGGATCGAGTGAGGCCGTGGGAGATGGGTTGGCTGTCAGGCCGCCATCGCCGGCAGGCCAGCTCCCACAATGGATTGGGTATAGCCGCGAGAGATTGGTTGGCTGCCAGGCCGCCTTCGCTGGCAAGCCGGCTCCTACAAAAAAGAGGATCACCATGAGCACCAGCGCCATACAGATCAGCAACCTGCTCTACCGTTACGCTGAATACCTGGACAGCGGCCAACTGGTCGAGGCGGCCGAGCTGTTTCGTCATGCCCGGATCAAGCTGCAAAGCCAGGACGCCTTCCTCGATCACAGCGCTTTGCTGGGCGTCTGGCAACAACGAATCAAGCGCTACCCCTGCGGCACACCCCGCACCCGACACATCATCAGCAACCCGATCATCGACCTCGACGAAGTCGCAGGTACCGCTAAGGTGCGCTCCTGCTACACCGTGCTGCAAGCCACCGACACCCGTCCCCTGCAACCCATCGCCAGCGGGCGCTACCTCGATGAGTTTGAACGCATGGACGGCGTCTGGCGCTTCAGCTTTCGTGATTATTCGCATCTGGACATGATGGGGGACTTGAGCGCGCATCTGTCGATGTAGATCGCGCAATCGCCAACACAAAGGGCCTGCTTCCATCCCCGGAAACAGGCCCATGCACAAGCAAATTGCGGCTATAACCCGTGAGCATAGAAATGCGGGTTGTCCAGGCCGGGCTTGCCATAACTCAACGCATCGCCGCCAAGGGTGCGGATCTGTCCACCGGCAGCCACCAGCACCGCATGCCCCGCGGCGATATCCCATTCCATGGTGCGCCCCAGGCGTGGATAAAGGTCGGCCTCACCGCAAGCGACCAGGCAAATTTTAAGCGACGAGCCTGCGCTTTTCAGTGATCGCACCTGGCGCCCGTCGAGGAATTTATCCAGCGCCTGGGCATCGCCATGGGAGCGGCTGGCGACCACGTCCAGGCCCTCTTGCGTCACTGCACGGCAGTGGATTGGCTGGCGCTGCCCGGCCTGTTCGATGAAGGCTCCACAACCACGGGCACCGGCGAACAGTCGCGCAAGCGCAGGTGCGAGAACCACCCCAAGCACCGGCTCACCGTTGTCGATCAGGGCGATATTGACGGTGAACTCACCGTTGCGCTTGATGAACTCCCGGGTGCCGTCCAGCGGGTCCACCAGCCAGAAACGCCTGCCGACCTCGGGCACCTTGCCTGCGGCGGCAGCCTCTTCCGAAATCACCGGAATCTGCGGCGTGAGCGCCGCCAAGGCCTGCAGAATCAAAGCCTCGGCACGCTCATCAGCCTCGGTCACTGGCGACGCATCGTCCTTGCCGCGCACCTCGAAATCCGAACGGTACACCTCCAACACCAGTTCGCCCGCCTGGCGGGCAATCCCGATGACGTCTTCAAGCAGAACAGTCATTGACTCGTTCATGGCAATTCTCCTGTTTTTTGTTCTTCCCATGGTCCATTCGGCCTATGCGCGATTTTCCGGATCCGGGAACAGTACAGACATCCACTCCAACGCCACTGCGCAAATGGATGTTTAACAGGAGCTCCCGTGTCCCACGGCAATCAGCTGTCCGTTCCACAGATCAACAAGCTTCGCCTGCGTGCCGTGCAATTGCGCATCGCCGGTAGCACGCTCAAAGCGATCAGCCAGGACACCGGACTCTCCTCGCCGACCATCATCGCTGCCTACAAGGCGTGGCAAGCCGGTGGATGGAAGGCGGTACCCGTGCGCGAGCGCGGGCGCAAGCAAGGTGAAGGCCGCAGCCTGTCTGCCGAGCAGGAACAGAACATCTACCAGCTGTTGGTGAGCACGCCGCCGGAACGGCACCAGTTACCGTTCCTGCTCTGGCACCTGGAAGCGATGCAGGCACTGGTCAAGCGCCTGCACGACATCGACTTGCCCGAACGCACCGCCGCCCATTATCTGCAACGCTGGCAGCTCAATGCCGAGCGCCCGGCCAAGCGTGTCGCCAATGCTTCGCTGGCGGTACAGCGCTGGTACCGCAGCACCTACCGGGACATCCTCGAACAGGCTCGTACGCAGAATGGCGAGATCCACTGGATCGATGACTACGGTGCCCGCAACGATCAGGGCAAGCTCAGTCACGGGGTGCTGCGCGCGGTGAGCAATCGCGGCAAGGTGCTCTGGCTGCCTTATGAAGACGGCTTGCGCGCGCCCCACCTGCAAGCGTTCTTCGACCGCCTGCATCGCTCGGCAGACCGCAAAGTGTTTGCCCTGCTCTCGGGCATGCACTGGCAACGCGCCGCGACCTTCATCACCTGGGCCGGCGAACGCGCTGAGCGGCTGCAGCTGTTTCATCTGCCCGAAGCCAGCGCAATGCTCAGCGGTGCCCGCGAACTGGCGACCCAGATCGGTCAGCAAGCCGCCCACGTCAACCCTGACGACACACCTGCCGCGGTTGCCAGCACCCCGCCCCGTAACCCCATGCTGCAGATGCTGCGCCTGATGTTAAAACATCAAGTCGCGCATAAGTCCGAATCGCAGCGGTTGTACGTTGATAAACGACAACAACAAAAAGCGAGAGGCAAATCCATGACGCTTACCCATCTGCAACGACTGGAAGCGGAAAGCATCCAGGCAATGCGCGAGGTTGTCGCCGAATCCGACAACCCGGTCATGCTCTACTCCATCGGCAAGGACAGTGCGGTCATGCTGCACCTGGCCATGAAGGCCTTCTACCCGGCCAAGCCGCCCTTCCCTCTGCTGCATGTCGACACCACCTGGAAGTTCCAGGAGATGTATCGCTTCCGCGATCAGATGGTGGCCAAGCTCAACGTCGACCTGCTGACCCACACCAACCCCGAAGGCATTGAAATGGGCATCAGCCCGTTCAAGCACGGGTCGCAGATCCACACCGACATCATGAAGACCGAGGGGCTGAAACAAGCGCTCGATCACTACGGTTTCGACGCGGCCTTCGGCGGCGCACGTCGCGACGAGGAAAAATCCCGGGCCAAGGAGCGGATTTTCTCCTTCCGCTCCGACCAGCACCGCTGGGACCCGAAGAACCAGCGCCCGGAGCTCTGGCACCTGTACAACACGCGCAAACACAAGGGCGAGTCGATCCGCGTGTTCCCTTTGTCCAACTGGACCGAGCTGGACATCTGGCAATACATCTACCTGGAAAACATCCCGATCGTACCGCTGTATTTCGCCGCGCCGCGCCCGGTGGTCGAGCGTGACGGGATGCTGATCATGGTCGATGACGCACGCATGCCGCTGAACCCGGGTGAAGTGCCGATGATGCGCAACGTGCGCTTTCGCACGCTGGGTTGCTACCCGCTCACCGGTGCCGTGGAGTCCGATGCCGACACCCTGCCCAAGATCATTCAGGAAATGCTCCTGACCCGCACGTCCGAGCGCCAGGGGCGAATGATCGACCACGACGCGTCCGCATCGATGGAGAAGAAAAAACAAGAGGGGTATTTCTAATGGCACACGTATCCGACCTGATTGCCGAGGATATCGGGCAATACCTCAAGTCCCACGAGCACAAGAGCCTGCTGCGCTTCATCACCTGTGGCAGCGTGGACGATGGCAAGAGCACGCTGATCGGACGCCTGCTCTACGATTCGAAAATGCTCTTCGAAGACCAGATGGAAGCGCTGGAAGCCGACTCGAAAAAAGACGGCACCCAGGGTGGCGAACTGGACTTCGCGCTGTTGGTGGACGGCCTGGCCGCCGAGCGCGAACAAGGCATCACCATCGACGTGGCCTACCGTTTTTTCTCCACGGAACTGCGCAAGTTCATCGTGGCCGACACCCCGGGCCACGAGCAGTACACCCGCAATATGGTGACCGGTGCCTCCACCGCCGACGTGGCCGTGGTGATGATCGACGCCCGCCGCGGCGTGCTGACCCAGTCCAGGCGTCACAGCTACCTGGCTTCGTTGATCGGCATTCGCAAGGTGGTGCTGGCCGTCAACAAGATGGACTTGATGGACTACTCGGAAAAAGTCTTCAACGCCATCGTCGATGACTACCGCGCGTTCGCCAAGCAGATCAATCTTCAGGATGTCATCGCGATCCCGATGTCCGCGCTGCGCGGTGAGAACATCACCGAGCAGAGCGAGCACATGCCCTGGTATCGCGGAACCACGCTGATGGGCTACCTGGAAACCGTCGAGATCGACGAGGCGCACCAGCAGAAACTGGCGTTCCGCATGCCGGTGCAGTGGGTCAACCGCCCCAACCTGGATTTCCGTGGTTTCACCGGCACCATCGCCAGCGGCATGATTCGTCCCGGCGACCGTGTGCGTGTGTTGCCGGCCGGGCAAGAGAGCCGGATTTCGCGCATCGTGACCCTCGATGGCGACCTGCAACAAGCCGTGGCCGGCCAGTCCATTACCCTCACCCTGACCGACGAAGTCGATTGCAGCCGTGGCGATGTCCTGTCCACTGCAGAAGATCCGGCCAGCGTCGCCGACCAGTTCCAGGTCAGCCTGATCTGGATGCACGAGCAGGCCATGCTCGCCGGCCGCCCCTACCTGATGAAGATCGGCGGCAAGACGTTGCCGGTCACCCTGGCAGTGCCCAAGTACAAGATCAACGTCAACTCCATGGAGCACCTGGCAGCCAAGGAACTGGCGCTGAACGAGATTGGCGTGTGCAACCTCTTCACCAGCCAGCCGATCGCTTTCGATCCCTACAAGGACAACCGCGAAACCGGCAGCTTCATTCTCATCGACCGCCTGAGCAACGCCACCGTCGGCGCCGGCCTGATCGAGTTCTCCCTGCGCCGTTCGCAGAACATCCACATGCAGCACGTGGATGTGAACAAGAAGGCACGCGCCGAACAGATGGGCCAGCAGCCGGTGCTGCTGTGGTTCACCGGTTTGTCGGGCGCCGGCAAGTCGGCCATCGCCAACCTGCTGGAAACCCGCCTGTACGCCCGCGGCCGCCATACCTACCTGCTCGATGGCGACAACGTGCGTCACGGCTTGAACCGCGACCTGGGCTTCACCGATGCCGACCGGGTGGAGAACATCCGCCGGGTGGCCGAGGTGTCCAAGTTATTCGTGGATGCCGGGATGATCGTGTTGACCGCCTTCATCTCGCCGTTCCGCTCCGAGCGCGAGATGGCGCGTGGGCTACTGCAGGATGGCGAGTTCATCGAGATCTTCGTCGACACGCCGCTGGCGGTGGCCGAGGAACGCGACCCCAAGGGCCTGTACAAGAAAGTCCGCCGCGGCGAGCTGAAAAACTTCACCGGCATCGACTCACCTTACGAGGTGCCGAGCAAGCCGGACATCCATATCCAGACCAGCAAGCTGACGCCGGAGGGTGCAGTGGACCGGATCATCGAGGTGCTGACCGAGCGCGGTTTCATCGGTCAGGAACGCTAGCCCCGACGCCCGGTTCACGCCTCTGCACAGGCGCTCGAGCTGGGCTCACCCCATCAAGAGAGTCCAACAATGACAATCAGCTCTATTGACGAACAACAGCTGTCGAGTGGCCAGACCTGGGCCACGTTCTGCGATCACCTCAAGCGCTGCGGCGAGCAGATCCTGCGTCCCGAAGCACCTGCCGATGCGGCCACCCGCGCCGAAGGCTTCCGCTACCTCACACGCCTGCTGCGCATCGGCCTGGAGATGCACATCGAGTTTGCCGACCCGGCGTTTCCCAGTTTCTTCAAGACCTCCCACGAGACCGCGAAGATCGGTGCCGACAACCCGGACAATCTCTACGAGTACTCGCGCCTGGACGGCTCGCTGGACTATCGCATCACAGGCCAGCGCGGCAGTGTCGCCTACCTGAGCTTTGGCACCCAGAAAGGCGGTTATGAAACCGACGGCACCCTGATCCAGACCGGCTTCATCGATGCCAGCCAGTTACAACTCGATGACCAGGGCAACTTCGAAATCATCCTCAGCCGCGAACCGCAAGCGGGCAACTGGTTGAAAATGGAAGGCGCCACCAACGCCTTGATCGTCCGCCAGACGTTTCTGGACCGTCGCAGCGAAGTGCCGGCCAAGTTGAGCATTGAACGCATCGGCACCGATGCCAAGCCACTGGCCCTTGACCCGGCGACGTTCCAACAAGGCCTGGCGCGGGTATCGAGCTTCGTCGAGAACACCGCCCGGCTGTTCGCCGACTGGAGCCAAAGCTACCTGCCGCACAGCAATCAGTTGCCCCCGGCCAACCAGGTGCTCTGCCAATCGGTGGGCGGCGATCCAAATATTTTCTATTACCACTCGCACTGGGCGCTGGCCGAGGACGAGGCGTTGGTCATCCACATCGATAAGGTGCCGGACTGCGACTTCTGGAACCTGCAGATCAACAATTACTGGATGGAGTCGCTGGACTACCGCTACCACCGCATCTGCTTCAACAAGCACCAGGCCCGGTACGACGACAACGGCGGGGTGACGCTGGTGCTCAGTGAGCGGGACCCCGGAGTGAGCAACTGGCTGCAAACCGCCGGCGTCCGCCAGGGCACGTTCTGCCTGCGTTGGGTCGGCGCCCGGGAGCAATGCCACCCCACCACTCGCGTGGTAAACGTCGCTGCCGTCGCGGAGGTCGTATGAACGCGCCCAGCCGAATTGAAGATTTGACCGTCGACAAGCTGTTGGCCAGCGCAATCGCTCGCACCGACGGCCTGAGCCATTTTGGCGATGATAACTACCGGGCGTCCCTGCAGGCGCTGCTCGATGCCCTGGCCAGCGAGGCCGGGCTGTCGCAAACCGGCTTGCATCTGCTGGAAGAACGGTTGGTCGGGCAACTGGTCAACCGCCTGGTGATGGAAGACTACCTGAGCCGTTATCCGGAAATAACCCGGATAGAAATCGACGACCCGCTGGTCATCGTCGGCCTGCCGCGCACCGGCACCACCATGTTGCAGCGCACGCTGGCGGTCGACCCACGCTTCTACTGCGCCGCCTGGTGGGAAACCCGTTTTCCGGCACCGCTGGCTGGCGAAACCCTGGCCGCACCGGCCAAGCGCATCGCCCAGGCCAAGGCAGAGGTCGATCTGATGGCCGAGGTGATCCCGCAGATCCTCGCGATCCACCCGCTCGATGCCCTGCTCTGCGATGAAGAGTTCATGCTCATGGAGCATTCCTTCATGTGCGCCATGGACGCCTACGTGAATGTACCCAGCTACACCCGCTGGCTGGATCAGCAGGACCAGCGGCCGGTCTACACGCAACTGAAGAAGATGCTGCAGTTCCTGCAGTGGCAGAAACAGCAACGGGGTGAGACGGCGGCTCAACGCTGGCTGCTCAAGGCGCCACAACACCTGCACACCCTGGATCTGCTACTGGATGTCTTCCCCGGGGCGCAGGTGATCCTGACCCACCGTGAACCGGCCCAGACCATCCCGTCGATGGCCAGCATGGCCCACACCCTGTGGCAGATGTACAGCGACAACCCGGACCCGAAAGCCGCCGGTGAGCAGTGGAACCACCGCATGGCGCGCGGTATCCGCCACACCATGCAGGTGCGCGAGCAGCATGCGCCCGAGCGCTTTCTCGACATCCACTTCGCCGACACCGTGAAGCAGCCGCTGCTGGTGCTGGAAAAGGTCTACGCCTTCGCCAACCTGCCGTTCACCGATAAAGCCCGCACCGACGCGCAGGGCTGGCTGGCGCAAAACAGCCGGGAAAAACGTGCCAGCCACGACTACAGCCTGGAACGCTTTGGCCTGAACGAGGCGCAGATGACCCAGGACTACAGCGAATATCGCGCCCGTCACCTGGGCGTCAATCACTGAGCGTCAATCCTGAACAAGGGCTGGAGAAATCATGGAAAAAATCATGTTGACCTTGTGGAAGCCGGCGCGACTCGACGCCGGGCAATGGCGTGCGGTTTTGCTCGGGCTGCGCGACGCATTAGCCGCAGCCGGTGGAGAAAACATCCGCGTCATGCTGGTCGATGAGGCGGTTGCCAGTGCATCCGCGCAACGCATCACCAACAGCACAGCGCCCCTGGACGGGATGCTGTCGTTGTGGCTGGACAGTGCCTCGCAATGGCCCGCGATCAAGACCATCGTGGCGCCGTTGAGCAGCCGCCTGGAGGCGTATCTGGTGGTGGAATCCGAGCCCTACCCCGAGGAACGCCAGACCCGTGCCGCTCGGTACCGGGTGCCGCTCGGCGAGCGCACACCCGGCATGAACCAGGTGGCGCTGCTGCACAAGCCAGATCGGATGAGCTACGAGCATTGGTACGATACCTGGCGCAACGGGCACGGCCCTAATGCCTATCCACTGCAATCGATCTTCGGCTACCGACAGAATACCGTGGTACGGGCGCTTTCCTTCGGTGCGCCGGTGCTGCACGCCATCGTCGAAGAAAACTTCCCGCCCGAGGCCCTCGGCAATCCGCAAGGTTTTTTCGCCGCCCTGGGCGACCCGGAAAAATGCGTGCAGCGCCAGCAGGCCATGTACGAATCGACCAGCACATTCATCGACTTCGAGAAGATCGACTGCATCCTCACCAGCGAGTACCAGCTCAGTGCCTGAATGGCCCCAAGGAGGTTTCACATGTTGGACCTGCAAGCTATCGAGCTGATCAAACAGCTCAAGGCGCGTTATTTTCGCGCCATCGACACCGGCAATATCGAGATGCTCCAGGGCATGCTCACCGAGGACGTCGCCCTGTCGTTCAAGAGCCCTGCCTACGAGTTCCACGTCAACGGTCTGGGCGATGCGCTGGACTTCTACCGCACCTCATTCACCAAGACCCGCCTGGCCACCCACAACGGTCACACCCCGGAAATCGAAGTCGCTGGCGATCAGGCCACAGCCCTCTGGTACCTGAGCTACGTGTTCATCAACCTCGAGGACAACACCCACATGCACGGCAGCGCGATCTACCAGGATCGCTACATCAAGCGCGGCGAGCGCTGGATGATCGCCGAGACGGGCTACGAAACCCTGCTCGAGACTCTCCAGCCCTTGAGCGAACAGCTGCAGATCACCTCCAGACCCATCAACTGAATGCACGACAGGAGACCTTCATGGCCAGAGCAGAAAACATAGTGACCTCCCACACGGTGGAAATTAATGCCCCCGCCCGGGTGGTCTGGGAAGTGCTCATCGATCTGGACAACTACCACCAGTGGAACAGCTTCTGTCCGCACATTCGCTGCGGCCTGCAGATCGGCGACGAGGTGCATATGCAGGTGCTTTCCCCCGAGACCGGCGAAACCGTTCCGGTGTTCGAATACCTCGTGGCCTGCGACCCCGAGCAACTGTTGTCCTGGGAGCAGCGCCCCGTCCCGGAAAACATGGACGCCGCCCGCCGCGACCAGTACATCAAGGCCATCGATGCCAACCGCTGCAGCTATTTCACCACCGATATTTTCCTGGGCCTGAACCAGGACACGATCATGCGCGAGCACGGTGCCTGGGTAAAAACCGGCTTCGACCAGATGGCCCTGGACCTGAAACGACGTGCTGAAGCACTGCACGCCAGTCGCACCTGAACGACCCACTCCTTACCAGAACAATAAGAAGGTAATCACCATGTTGCTCAAAGATAAAGTCGTCATCATTTCCGGTATCGGTCCAGGCCTTGGCATCAAGCTGGCCGTGCGCGCCGCGGAGTATCAGGCCAAGGCCGTGGTGTTGGCTGCACGTACCCCGGCCAAGCTGGATCAGGCCGAGCAAGCGGTCCGCGACGCGGGCTACAGCACCCCTATCCTGAAAGTCCCCACCGACATTTCCCGGGTCGATCAGTGCCAGACGCTCGCGGACCTGACGATCGAGCACTTCGGCCAGATCGACGTACTGATCAATTCCGCCTACGCCCACGGCGCCTGGGGCAGTTCCTCCGAGTCGTCAATGGCCGACTGGCGCAATGCGATGGACGTCAACCTGTTCGGCACCATGCACATGACCCAGGCGGTGCTGCCGCAGATGAAGAAACAGAAGTCAGGCAGCATCGTCATGATCAACACCATGGCCACCCGCACCCCCAACCAGCTGGAGTCCGGTTATGCCGTCTCCAAAGGCGCGCTGAAAACCGCCGTGCAATACCTGGCCCAGGATCTCGGCCCGTTCGGCATCCGCGTCAACTCCACCTTCATGGGCTGGATGTGGGGCGCGCCCGTCATCGGTTACTTCGAGAGCGAAGCCAAGCGCCTGGGCGTCCCGATAGAGTCGCTGGTGGACCAGGTCGCGCAACAGATTCCACTGCGCAAGATTCCCGAAGACAGTGACTGCGCCATGGCCGCCCTGTACCTGGCCAGCGACTACGCCAAGGTCATTACCGGCGCGCAACTGGACGTCAACGGCGGCCACTACCTGCCCTGCTAAGCCCTTGAAGGCGACAAGCCTGCGTATCAGCTACAAACGGCTGCTGGAGATGATCGCATTACCCTGTAGGAGCGAGCTTGCTCGCGAAAAACCTGAGAGCACCGCGGGGTGTCAGGCTGCCCGCGTCACCGTTGACCTCCATCGCGAGCAAGCTCGCTCCTACAGGTAACGCGTTACCTATTGCTCCCGGGATTCCGTGAAGAACCAAAAAAAAGCCCCACCGAATACCGATGGGGCTTTTGTCATTGCAACGACCCGAAGCTTAACGCCCGATCGCCCGCGCCGCATCCGCGGTGTATTGGTCCGGGGTGAACTTGCCTTCGTTGAGGATCGGCCCCTTTTTCGCTTCGTTGGTCATGCCATAGCCGGTGTACTGGCCGGAGTTCAGGTCCATGAAGAACTGCGAACCGGCCTGCCAGCCGCTCATGTCGGGGTGGTAGTAGTAGTTGATCATGGCGTGCTTCCACAGTTGCCCACGGGCGTCGTAGTTGTCGGCCAGGACCGCGTTCCAGGTGTCTTCGTCGATGAACAGCACACGCTTGCCATAGACATGGCGATAACCTTCCTTCAAGTCGGCCTCCAGCACCCACACCCGGCGCAATTCATAACGCATGAGATCGGGGTTGGGATGGTTGGGGGTCAGCATGTCGGCGTGCTTGACGGTGCCGGCGTTGGGCTTGAAGGCGTTGGCCGGGGTGTAGATCTCGCGCTTGCCGATCAGCTTCCAGGTGAAACGCTCTGGAGAGCCGTTGAACAAGCGGTCTTCGTCGATGGTCATGGTGCCGTTGGTGCCGATCATCGGCTGATCGAAACCGTAGCCCGGCAGTTGCCGTACGCGCCGGGTCGATGGGCTGTAGGTCCAGGCCTGGCGGGCATCGGTGCCGAAGTTGTAGGGTTCATGGGAAATGCTGATGGTGCCGTTGTCGCGGGCCGGCTTGAGGGTCATGTTGTTGCTCATGGCCGCAATCTTGTCTTCGGTCCTGGAGTCGGCGCCCGGTGAGTTACCCAGTGCCAGGTTACGTGCGTAAGCTCGCCCCCAGCCAATGCTGCCGTTGGGCAGGACCGAGGCCAGGTCGGAGGTTTTTTCCTCGGTGTAGGCACGTGCCGGCAACTGGTGGTTCCACAGCAATTCCATGCCGTTCTTGGGGATCGGGAACGGCACCTGGCCGATCCCGGTGAAACCGGCACCGTCGTTGACCAGTTGGGCGTGCAGCGCATTGTCCATTACCCGGCGACAGACATAATCGGGGTAGCGAAAATCCCGATGGCCGGGGTAGATGTTCATCTTGTAGGTGGTCGGGTATTTCTTCAGCAGGGCTTTCTGCCCTTCGGTCAGGTGCGACTCGTACTGGCTCATGTTCTGCGCGGTGATCACCAGGATCGGCTTCTCCGCGGCATAGGGATCCACCGGCTGGTCGCCGGAGAATTTCACATGATTCCAGCCTGGCACTTCACCCAGGTATTTGCCGGTGTACGGCGGAATGGTGCCCTCGGCATTGCCGGCCTGCTCGGCGCCGACACAGGTCAGCTCCTTGCCCAGTTTGGCTGCTTCCTGGGGTGACACCGCGGCGTGCGCATAACCCATCAGCCCGCTATTGGCTGTGACTGCGACCGCGAGCATGAGACCTGTTCTTGTTATTTTCATGTGATGCCTCCTACGCTGATAAGGCTGTGTGGAATGGACCCATTGTTCGTGTTCTGCCGGCCCGGACATCGTCCGGAAAGACTAAGGCGGTGTTACGCGCCCAACTTTTCTTGCAGCTGTGCCTTGAGCACCTTGCCGGTGGCATTGCGGGGCAAGGGTTCGCGAACCCGAAAGACCTGCGCCGGCACTTTGTAAGCGGCCAGGCGCTCGGCGATGAATGCGCAGATCTGCGCCTCCTGGGGCAGTGTCGAGGCCTGGCCATGCACGGCCAGCCCTACCGTCTCGCCCAGCAGCGGGTCGGCAATGGCGAACGCCGCCGCCTCCAGGACTCCGGGCATATCGAGGACGCAGGTTTCGATTTCCGCGGCGGAAATCTTCTCGCCACCGCGGTTGATCAACTCCTTGACCCGGCCGGTGATGTGGAGGAATTGCTCTTGGTCGAGGTAACCGATATCGCCAGTGTCCAGCCAACCGTCGCGCAGGCTTTGCGCAGTGGCTTCGGGCAGGTTCCAGTAGGCGCTCATCAAGGTTGGGGAACGCAACCAGATCACCCCGCGAGTACCCGCCACCTGTGGCTGGTCAGGGCTGTCACCGATACGAATATCGACGATCGGCAGCGCCCAACCTGCCGTCTGCGGCTTGTACACGAACGGGTCGCCGCCGATAGCCGCGCCGATGCCATTGCTTTCGGTCAGGCCGTAGCCGGCACCGCCGATGACGTCGGGCTTGAGCTTGAGCATGTTGTCCAGCACCCCGGCGGACGACGCTGCACCGCCCAGACCAAGACCGAACAGGCTGGCGGTGTGCTCGCTGCCAAAGCGTGGCGACGCAAGCAGTTGCTGCATCATCACCGGCGCCCCGTTGAACTGGGTACAGCGCTCATCGCGAATGAGGTCGATGGCACGTTCGACATCCCACTTGTACATCAGCATCAAGCGCCGACCGCCGCGCAGTGCCGACAGGAATTGCGCATGCAAGCCGCTGACATGGAACAGCGGCACGGCCGCCAGCGTGGTGGGTGGATAGCCGCTGTTGATCACCACGCCGATACGCTCGGGCGAGCTCATGGCGCAAAACGCGCCCTGGAAATCCAGGGCAAACAGCGCCTGGCAAATGGCCCGGTGACTGGACACGGCGCCCTTGGCGCGGCTGGTGGTGCCCGAGGTGTAGAGGATCAGTGCCGGCGCCTCAGGATCGATTTCCAGCGTGGGCACAGGTTGTGCCGGGGCGCTGATCAAGTCCTCGAAACGCAGGCAATTTTCGGGCAAGCTTGCTTCCCCGGCCCCGACGACGATCGTGGCGCGCTGCTCGCGGGCCAGGTCTTCGCGCAGGGTATCGAGGCGCGCTTGGTCGCATAGCAGCAGGCGCGAACCGCTGTCCTGCAACGCGTATTGCAACTCGTCGCGCAGGCCCCAACTGTTGAGCGGCACACACACCGCGCCACAGCGCACGATCGCGGCGAAGGCCACCAGCCAAGCCGGCTGGTTGCGCATGGCAATCGCCACCCGCTCGCCCGGTTGCAGGGCAAAACGGGCGACCATCTGCCCGGCCAGGCGGTCGACCTGATCGAAAAACTGGTTGAAGGTCAGGCGCTGCGATTGCCAGACCAGGAACTCCCGGTCACCGTGAACCCGACCGGCGTCGAACACCTGCAGCAAGTCGTGCGCGGCGTGACGAAAGTAACGTGGAGCGCCGTCATCGGGCGTCACCACTTCGAACGGCGCACCGGGGGCGATCAGTTCGCGCCATGCGGTTTGCCAGCGTTCAATGCTCATGTTTGTTTTCTCCAGAACGGGCGAAAGACCTGTGGGGGCGACCAGCACATTCAATATCTTCATGGCCTGACACTCCGCCTTCGCGGGCAAGCCCGCTCCCACAGGGGTGTTGCGTCGTACTCAAGTGCCGGGTACCCCTGCGACTCCATGTGGGAGCGGCACATTCAACATCCTCGTTGCTTGACACCCGCCTTCGCGGGCAAGCCCGCTCCCACAGGGTGGTGCGTCGTGCTCACATGCTGGGTACACCAGCAATTCTTGTGGGAGCGGGCTTGCTCGCGAAGAGGCCGGTACATTCAACATCCTCTTTGCCTGACACTCCGCCATCGCGAGCAAGCCCGCTCCCACAGGGAGGGGGTTACGCGTTAGAGGCGTAGCGTTCGCAATGGAAATCCCGATCGCCCAGGCTGCTCTGCGCCACGCGCACGCGCTTGAGATACAGGCCGACATCCAGTTCGTCGGTGACGCCAATGCCGCCGTGCATCTGCACCGCTTCGTTGGCGACCTTGATCGCCGTGTCGCCGGCCTTCCATTTCGCCAGGCTGACCAGTCGGGCGCGTGCCCCGGCGTCGAGGCTGGCGTCGTCCAGGGTCGCCAGCGCGGCCATCAGGGCGCTGCGGCTCAGCGCCAGGTCGACATAAAGTTGCGCGGCGCGGTGTTGCAGGACCTGGAAGGTGCCAATCGGCGTGTCGAATTGCACGCGGGTCTTGAGGTACTCCAGCGTGGTTTCGAACAGTTGCTCGGCCATACCCAACAGCTCTGCAGCCAGGCAGGTGCGACCACGGTCCAGCGCGGTTTCCAGCGCGGCCCAGCCTTCGCCCAAGGTCCCCAATAGCGCATCGCTGCCCAGTTGCACGCCGTCCAGTTGCAGGCGTGCGCTGTTGCGCGAATCGATCAGCGCCAGGGCGCTGACGGTCAAACCCTTCGCATCGGCCGGCACCAGGAACAGGCTGATGCCCTGGGTCTCACCCGACTGCCCGGACGTGCGCGCCGCCACCACATAGGCGTCGGCACCGAGGCCATCGACCACCCAGAACTTTTCTCCGTGCAGGCGATAGCCCTGCCCTTCGGCCTTGGCCTCGAGGGCAATACGACGCGGGTCGTGGCGCGACTGTTCGTCCACGGCCAGGGCCAGGCGCTGTTCGCCACCGATCAGCGCCGGTAACCACTGCGCCTGCTGCGCCGAATTGCCTGCAACTTGCACCAGCGAACCACCCAGTACCACGCTGGACAACAGCGGTGTGGCCGACAGGTTGCGGCCCATGGATTCGAAGATCGGCCCGAGGCCCTTGCAACCAAAATCCAGGCCACCGAACGTTTCGGGAAAGGCGATCGCGCTCCAGCCCAACCCCACCGCGTCACGCCACAGTTGCGGGTCGAAACCCAAGGCCACCGCCTCGTCACGCAGTCGACGCTGGGCACTCACCGGACTGCGGGCGGCGAGAAAATCCCGGGCGCTGTCGGCCAGCAGGCGCTGGTCATCGTTGTAACGCAGGCTCATGGGGTGACTCCTTTTTTAGCGTCGGGCAAGCCCAGCACGCGCTTGGCGATGACGTTCAACTGGACCTCCGAGGACCCGCCGGAAATGGTCAGCGCATAGCTGTTCAACCAGGAGCGGGTCACCGCCAGTTGCTGCTCGCTGAACGCCGCACTGTCCCAACCGAACGCGTGCCCGGCCATGGCATCGAGCAGCACTTCGAACTTGTCGCGCTCCTGTTCGGTGTGCACCAGCTTCATGATCGACATCAGGCCGCCGATGTCATCGCCGGCCCGCGCCTCTTCACCCATGCGCTGCACGGTCAGATTGTAGGTATGCTCGTTCATCGCACAGGCCGTGGCCCGCGCCTGCAGTGCGTGTTCGCTCTGAGTCCGTGGCGCCGGCACGTACTCGCGCATCAGCGCCAGCAGGTCGAAGTGCGACGGCAGGCTGAACTCGCCGAATTTCGACATGGCCTTGCGTTCGTGCTGCAACAGGTACTTGGCCAGGTTCCAGCCGCCGTTCAACGGCCCGATCAACTGGCTCTTGGGCACCTTCACGGCGTCGAAGAACACCTGGCAGAACGCCGACTTGCCACTGATCAGATCGATCGGCTGCGGCTTCACGCCGGGACTGCGCATGTCCAGCACGATCAGGCTGATGCCCTCGTGTTTCGGCGCGCTGAAGTCGGTGCGTACCAGGGCGTACATCCAGTCGGACTTGTCGCCGTAGGAGGTCCAGATCTTGCTGCCGTCCACCACGAAATGGTCACCGGCATCGCGGGCGGCCATTTTCAGGCTGGCCAGGTCGGAGCCGGCGTTCGGCTCGGAGAAGCCCTGGCACCAGCGCACTTCACCGCGGGCAATCGGCGGCAGAAGATCGCGCTTCTGTTGCTCGCTGCCGTAAGCCAGCAGCACCGGACCGAGCATCCAGATGCCCAGGTTGATCTGCGGCGGTCGGCACTTGAGGCGGCGCATCTCGCTTTCCAGCACCGCCAGTTGTTCGTCACTCAGGCCGGCGCCGCCGTATTCCTCGGGCCACTCAGGGCAGAACCAGCGCTTGTCGCGCATGCGTTCAAACCAAAGGCGTGCGTCTTCACAGGGAAACTGCGGGTTCTGGCTGCCCCACACCACATCGCCTTCAGCCATGCCGGTGCGCATCGACGGCGGGCAGTTGGCCTCCAGCCAGGCACGAGTGTCCTGGCGAAATTGCTCGATAGTGCTCATGAAAGTCCCCTTCGACCCGCCCCGGATCCGGGGCGAGTGCGGTTCTTGTTGTTGATGGACGAGCGTCAGCGTTGGGTGCGCGGCATACCGAGGCCAAACTGGGCGATCAGTTCGCGCTGGATTTCATTGGTGCCGCCGCCAAAGGTCAGAGTCGTTGCAGAGCGCAATTCATACTCCAGGTCACCTTCCAACAGCGTCGCCGCCGAACCGCTGCGCATCGAGCCATTGGCACCGACGATCGCCGCCAGCTTGCGCAGGATCTCGATGGCCGACTCCGAGCCGAACACCTTGGTGGTCGAACTCAGCGCGACGCTCATGCGGTCGAGCTCAAGGTCGGCGGCAATGCGCATGTTGATCAGGCGCATCGCCTCCAGGCGCGCATAACACTCGGCCAGCGAGCTGCGCACCCAGGCCTTGTCCATCGCCCGACGGCCCTGTTCATCGCGAGCCCGCGCCCACAGGTAAACCCGGCGAAACAGCGCCACCACCTTGTCCGACCAGGTACCGAGGCCCAGGCGTTCGTGGTTTAACTGCGAGGTGATGAGTTTCCAGCCACCGTGCAACTCGCCCACCAGCATGTCGTTGGGCACCCGCACGTTGTCGTAGTAAGTGGCCGCCGTCGGATTGCCCACGGTGTGAATCAGGGTGTGGGAGAAACCCGGCGTCGTGGTATCGACGATCAGCAGCGAGATGCCTTTGTGCCGCGCCTGGGTCGGATCGGTACGGGCCGCCAGCCAGACGAAATCGGCCGATTCGGCTCCCGAGGTCCACAGCTTGTTGCCATTGACCACGAAGCCTTCTTCGTCCTGGCGCGCACTGGTTTTCAGCACGGCCAGATCGCTGCCGGCGTCGGGTTCGGAGTAACCGATGGCGAACATGATTTCGCCCGCGGCGATCCCGGGCAGGAAGCGCTCTTTCTGCAGCTCACTGCCATGGGCCATCAAGGCCGGGCCCACGGTGCTGATGGTCACGAACGGCAGCGGCGCGCCGGCGATGTTGGCTTCTTCGAAGAAGATCAACTGTTCGGTGGCGGCATAGCCCTGGCCGCCGTGGGCCTTGGGCCAGCCGACCGCGAGCCAGCCGTCGCGGCCCATCTGGCGGATGGTCTGGCGATACAGCTCGCCGCCTTCCTTGCCGCGCAGCTGCTCGCGCATGTCCTTGGTCATCAGGGCCTGGAAATAGTCCCGCACCTTGTGGCGCAGGGCATGTTGTTCGGGAGTGAGGTCGACGAACATCTGCTGCTCCTTAGGCTGCGCCGAGAATCAGGCCGCTGGTGGGTACGCCGGTGCCGGCGGTGACCAGCACGTTCTGCACATCTGCCACCTGGTTGACCGCCGTGCCACGCACCTGGCGCACCGCTTCGGCGATGCCGTTCATGCCGTGGATGTAGGCCTCGCCCAGTTGCCCGCCGTGGGTGTTGATCGGCAGTTTGCCGCCACGGGCGTGGTGCCCGGCGCGGATGAACTCCTTGGCTTCGCCGCGTTTGACGAAGCCGAACTCTTCCAGCTGCGGCAGCACGAACGGGGTGAAGTGGTCGTAGATGATCGCGGTCTGGAAAGATTCGGGACCTAGGCCCGACTGGCGATACAGCTCGCGGGCGACCACGCCCATTTCCGGCAGCCCGGTAATGTCGTCGCGGTAGAACGAAGTCATGCTCTGCTGGCCGTGGCTGATGCCCTGGGAACCGGCCTTGATGGTCACCGGTTTCTGCCGCAGGTCACGGGCGCGCTCGGCCGAGGTGATGACCATCGCTACCGCGCCATCGGACTCCTGGCAGCAATCGAGCAGGTGCAGCGGTTCGCAGATCCAGCGCGAGGCCTGGTGTTCTTCCAGGGTGATCGGCTTGCCGTGGAAAAACGCCTGGGGGTTGGTCGCGGCGAAATCCCGCGCGGCCACCGCGATCCGGCCGAAGTCTTCGCTGGTGGCGCCATAGGTGTGCATGTAGCGCTGGGCGAACATGCCGACCCAGGCGGCCGGCGTATGGAAGCCGTGGGGCATGTACCAGCCATAGTTGACGTTGTCGAAGATCGGCGAAGCCGCGAAGCCGTAGTTGCCGGTGCCGAAGCGGTACCAGGAACGCTCGTTCATGGCCCGGTACACCACCACTACTTTCGCCACGCCGGTGGCCACCGCCATCGCCGCGTGCATCACCGGCCCGCAGGCCGCGCCGCCGCCATGGGGCACCTGGGAGAAGAACTTGACGTCCTTGCAGCCGAGCAGGCGGGCAATTTCGTACTCCGGGACCTTGTCCACCGAGTAGGAGCTGAAGCCCTCTACTTCGGAGGGGTCGATGCCGGCATCCTTGAGCGCACTCAAGGTGGCCTCCATGGCCAGGCGCAATTCGGTGCGTCCGGAGTTCTTGGAAAATTCGGTCGCGCCGAGGCCAACGATCGCGGCGCGCCCGGAAATCGATGAATCAGTCATCTGTGTCTCTCCGGCTGTCAGGGCAGGATCAGCGCGACCGTGCCGGTCACGTGGTTGCCCATGGAATTTTTGCCGCTCAAGGTGATTTCCACCGAGCGGGTTTCGGCGTCGAGTGCGCTGACGCTGCCGTTGAAGGTCATGCAGTCGCCGGGATAATTCGGCGCGCCGAGCTTGATTTTCAGCGCGGTGAACTGCGCCAGTGGCCCGGCCCACTGCTCGATGAACCGCTGCACCAGCCCGTTGGTGGTGAGGATGTTCATGAACACGTGGGGCGAACCCAGGGCACGGGCCGCCTCGGCGTCGTGGTGACCGGGGAAGTAATCACGGGTGGCAATCGCGCCGCCGTTGATCAGGGTCACCGTGATCGGCACCGCAAGCTCCGGCAGTGCTTCGCCGGGGCGCACGTCTTCAAAGCGCTTGGTGTTCTTCGAGGTCATATTTCCATCCCAGCTTGTCGTTATCGTTGAGCCAGTCGCCCAGGCGTTCCAGGCTTGCCGCCGAGCCACCCAAGGCAAGGGACAGGCCGCGACTCCAGTAGAGAAAACGGTGGATCGGGTACGTCAGGTCGACGCCGATGCCGCCATGCACGTGTTGTGCGATATGGCCGATGCGGTGCCCCGCTTCACAGGCCAGCCAGGCCGTGGCCAGTGCCTCGCTGGGTGCCGTCAAGCCGGCATCGATGCGGTAGGCCAGTTGCCACAGCGTGGTGCGCAAGGCTTCGACGGCGATATGGGTGTCGGCCATGCTCATCTGCACCGCCTGGAAGCTGCCGATGACGCGCTCGAACTGCCGGCG
This sequence comes from Pseudomonas sp. YuFO20, assembly GCF_035064975.1. Taxonomy (NCBI): domain Bacteria; kingdom Pseudomonadati; phylum Pseudomonadota; class Gammaproteobacteria; order Pseudomonadales; family Pseudomonadaceae; genus Pseudomonas; species Pseudomonas sp. YuFO20. The sequence continues at coordinate 4,870 of NZ_JAXDEO010000033.1, read as the reverse complement.
CTCGCTGACATAGGCCACGGTGCGGCGGATCTGCTCTTCGCTGACCCCCAGTTGCAGGGCCGCCAATGCCGCTGTGCAACGCTGCTCCAGCCAGGCGACGGCCTCGGCCGGCAGTAGCGCGGTGGCGTTCACGGTCAAGCCTTCGATGTGCAGGTCCGTGGCGGCTTCGCCATGGGTCAGCACTGCCGACACCCGCCGAATTTCAGGCGCCGCCAAGTCGAGCAGGAGCAAGCGCGGCTGCCCTTCGGCCTGTACCAGCACCAGTGCGGCACTGGCCTGGTCACCCAGGGACAAGGCCGCGACCCGGCCACTGATCGACCAGCCCCCGGTGTTCGTCTGCGCCTGCAACTCAATGCCCCGAGCACTGCTCAAGCCATCCAAAGAAAGGCTTAGCAATGCCTCGCCGGAAGCCGCTTTGGCCACCCACCCGGCACTGTCGCCGGCGTCGAAACGGGCCAGGGTCGCGGCCGCCAATTGATGACGCCACAACGGCACCTGGGCCAGGGCCTTGCCTTGGGCCTGCAGCACCAGCATCAGTTCGGTCATGCCCAGGCCGCTGCCACCGTGCTCTTCGGGAATCGCCAGGGCGTGCAGCCCGGTCTCGATGCACAACGCCCACAGAGGCGCCATCATCGATTCGCCGCTGGTGTCCCACTGGCGCATGTACTCGTCATGGCAATGGTCGACAAACAGGCCGTCGGCCATCTGCGCAATGGCGCGCTGGTCTTCGCTCAATTCGAAATCCATGGGTGGCTCCTATGCCTCTACCGGCCGGAACATCGGCAGGGTCTGTTGGTCATCGAAGGTCTGGAACTCGACCTGCAGGCGCTGGCCGATCTGCAATTGCTCACGCTCGATACCCACCAGCCCGGCGATCAGGCGCACGCCCTCCGCAAGCTCGATCAGGCCGATCGGGTTGGGGTAATCGAACGGCGGCACTTCGGGGTAGTGCATCACCACGAACGAATACAAGGTGGCGCGGCCGCTGGCCTCAAGGGTGTCCCAGTCGAAGCTGTGGCACTCGATGCACACGGGCGCCGGTGGATGGCGCAGGGTCTGGCAGGCGGTGCAACGCTGGATCAGCAGCTGACCCTTGGCGCAGCCTTCCCAGAAGAACCGGGTGTCGTCGCTGATGCCTGGCAGCGGGCGCTTGGTCTTGACCGGCGCCGCTTCAACCTTGGCCGGTGCCTGGGCATTGGCCGCGCGGAACTTGAACACGCGAAACAGCAACTGACCCACCGGCTCGTCGCCGCCGGCTTTTTCGACGAAGTGGCTCATCACCAGGGTGACGAAAAAGCCGGTGCCCAGGGCGGTGGTTTTCTCATCGCCCACCGAATCCAGGCGCGTGGTGTAGTAGAGCTTTTCACCCAAACGCAGCGGGCGGGTGAAGCTCAGTTCGGAGTTCACCGCCACGGTGGAGGCATAGCCGTAGGCTTCCATTTCCTTGAGCACCTCGTACGGGTTCTCGTCGGTGGAGCCAGGCGGATAGTTGTTGGCGTGCAGGCCTTCCATGGTCCACACCTGCAGCATCGCAGGCGGCGCGATCAGGCCCTCGTGCCGGGTGCCCAGGGCAAATTCCGCGTCGGTGTACAGCGGGTTGTCCACGCCCATGACTTCGCACCACTGGCGAATCATCGGGGCATTGACCTCGTCCCAGGCGTACACGCGGCCGTACTCGCGCCCCACCAGGGCGCGCACATTGGATAGCAATTGTGGATCAGCCAAAGTCGTCTCCTTCACATTGAAGGCGGCCACCGAACCCGGTCGCCGCAATAGGTCGATCAGGTGGGCAGCACCTGCGCGGCGCCGAGAAATGCCGGGCGTTCACCACCGCCATGCAGCAACAGGTTGCAACCGCTGGCGTAACCGGCCAGCGGCGATGCGATATAGAGGCAGGCGTTGGCGATGTCTTCGGCCACCGCCATGCGGCCGGCCGGAATGCCCGCAGCGACGGCGGCGATACCGGCCTCGGAGCCGTAGTGCAGGTGCGCCTGATCGGTCAGCACCAGTCCCGGACTGACCGTGACCACCCGCACCTTGGGCCCCCACTCCACCGCCAGCGATTGCACCAGCGCCAGCACCCCGGCCTTGGCCGCGCCGTAAGCGGCGGTACCCGGCGATGAGCGCAGCGCACTGATGCTGCCAATGAAGACGATGCAACCGCCCTGGGTCTGTGCCTGCATCAGCCGGTTGGCGTGCTGGGCGACGTTGAGCGGCGCGATCAGGTTCAGGCCGATGATGCTTTCGTGGAACCTCGGCGAAGCTGTGGCCGCGTCGGTGGCAGGGCTGCCGCCGGCGTTGTTGATCACCACGTCGAGGCGGCCGAAGTCGCGCTCGATGGTGGCGAACAGGCGTTGCAGGGAATCGTGGTCGCGCACATCGGTGGCAATGAAGGTCGCGCGCTTGCCACCCACTGTCGGCACCTGTTCAGGTTCGCGCCGGGCACAGACGATCACCCGTGCGTTCGCGGCCAGAAATCCAAGCGCGATACCGGCGCCGATGCCCTTGGTGCCACCGGTGATCAGCACCACCTTGCCGCTGTAATCAAGACCCGAATGCAGCTCCATCATGTGCTCCTTTTCTACTGACAAGAGCCACTCTAGGGACGAACCGCGGGCCAAACTACGTCTGAACGGACGATGAAAATTCAACGCCGTGAACAGGACACTGGCGCCTTTCACACCTTGCCTGGTCTTCGAAGATGCCCATGTCCGACTCCTGCGCTGCACCGGTCCTGCTCGAACGCCCACTGCCCGGCGTGGCTCTGCTGCGGCTCAATCGCCCGCAGGCGACCAACGCCTTGAGCCTGGAATTACAGGCGCTGCTGTCGCGCTATTTCAGTGAGCTGGCGCTTGATCCCGAAGTGCGCTGCATCGTGCTGACGGGCGGCGACAAGGTGTTTGCCGCCGGTGGCGACATCAACAGCATGGCCGGGGTCGGCGCCATCGATATCTACAAGCGCCACACCGAACGGGTCTGGGGCCCGATCCAGCACTGTCCGAAACCAGTGATCGCGGCCGTCTGTGGCTACGCCTACGGCGGCGGTTGCGAACTGGCAATGCACGCCGACCTGATCGTCGCCGGGCGCAGCGCGCGCTTCTGCCAACCGGAAATCCGCATCGGCATCATGCCCGGCATCGGCGGCACCCAACGGCTGGTGCGGGCGGTGGGCAAGGTCAAGGCGATGCGCATGGCGCTCACCGGGCAACCGATCAGCGCCGAGGAGGCCTGGGTCGCCGGCTTGGTCAGCGACCTGGTGGACGACGACCAGGTCCAGGCCCACGCCCTGGAGCTGGCACGCGTCATCGCCGCGATGCCGGCCCTGGCCGCCGAGCAGATCAAGGAAGTGATCCTGGCCGGCATGGACGCCCCGCTGGAAGCCGGCCTGGCTTTGGAGCGCAAGGCCAATGCATTGCTGTTCGCGTCACGGGATCAGAAGGAAGGTATGCAGGCGTTTATCGAAAAGCGTCCGGCGCAGTTTGAGGGGTTTTAGCAAAAAACCTGTGGGAGCGAGCCTGCTCGCGATAGGGCCAGCCATTCAACTTCTCTGCTGACTGACCCGCCGCCATCGCGAGCAGGCTCGCTCCCACAGGGGTTTCTGCAGGTTTTGCGTTCCCCTGCAGGAGCTAGCGCAGGCTGCGATCTTTTGATCTTCTAGACAGCCCGATCAATCCGATCCAGCGCCCGATTCACCGCCAGTTCCCCCAGCATGATGACCTGGGCAATCCCCAGCAGGGAATTGCGACTGGTCCCTGCCATATGATCCGCCAGATCCAGCGTCATGACATTGGCCGAAGCCAGCGACTCACAGGCGTGGGCCAGCAAGGTTTCGGTATCGAGCTCCGGGTTGACGATGAACATGGTGCAAAGCTTGCGCGGAGTGGCCTGGATATCGGCGGCTGAGGGGATGCGTTCGGAGGGTGTTACCGGATCGGTGTCCGGCGGGTTTGGGGTCGGCTTGATCATATGCTGTGTTCTCTAGTTGAGTGCCGCCCTTCTGCTACTAAACGAAAAGGGAGGCAACTGTACGCAGGTTAGTAGACCGGGGAACTCAGCTAAGCCGGCGCGCCCGAAAGCGCCCTACGTACAGCCACCATCAAAATACAGGTATGGAAATACCTGTCAGACGGATGCACGTGCAGCCAAATTACCGCGGGCTACTAAACCCGATCACTGACCATCAGTGACGCGAACCAAGTTACCGAGCAGCTCCAAGGCGCACAAGCCGGCGGATTCTGGCGTAACCGTAGGCAACGGCGCAAGGCGCTGTGGCTTTCGGGAAGTAACCCGGGTAGCTTTTAAACACGTTGCACATTGCTCGCAAAAGCGCTGCCAATAGAGGCAGGACAACCCTCGCGCCAAACGCTTGAATGCCGTGGGATACCGCCGCGCCCCTCCCTTCCTCAAACCCGCAAAAAAATCCTACAGATCCGGCGCACCGGCATCTCGGACGCATCCTACGCGCGCATCAGAAGCATCCGATTCCAACCTTTGTCAGATTCTCGAAAGCTGTCGGGTGCTTGAACGAGGGTGGAAAACCAAGCCTCCCCGTATGCCCAGCCAGCCCAGGGAGGACTGATTTTGTCCAACACACCGCGCATTTTCTTCAACCAAACTCGCCACAAATTTGCCATCCGCTGGTTCGACGCCGTCTTCGACGTCCTGGCCTTCGAGGGCGAAGAACACCTCAGCCAGCCCTTCAGCTACCGCATCGAATTCACCTGCACCGAGCAGGACCTCAGCGCCGAGCAGATGCTCAACAAGGACGCCTGTTTCAGCCTGTACCCCTCGCCGCCAAAGCCACCTTACCCAGGCTTTCCAGCGCCCGAGTACAAGCCGTTGCGCAGCCTGTACGGCATGGTCAACAACT
>NZ_JAXDEO010000032.1:0-82115 GCF_035064975.1 Pseudomonas sp. YuFO20 | reverse complement strand
AAAGACAAAACCCCTACCTGCATGCGCAGATAGGGGTTTCGGAATTTAATCTTGACGATGACCTACTCTCACATGGGGAAACCCCACACTACCATCGGCGATGCATCGTTTCACTTCTGAGTTCGGGATGGGATCAGGTGGTTCCAACGCTCTATGGTCGTCAAGAAATTCGGGTACTGAACCGTTTTTCAACGTTTCAGCAAATTGGGTATGTGACAGCTAGGTGTTTTGTGAGCATTTCGAACTTTCGGTTCTTTCGTCTTCACACACCGCAATCTGATGCTCTTTCGAGTAGTCAAATTGCTTGGGTGTTATATGGTCAAGCCTCACGGGCAATTAGTATTGGTTAGCTCAACGCCTCACAGCGCTTACACACCCAACCTATCAACGTCGTAGTCTTCGACGGCCCTTCAGGGGACTCAAGGTCCCAGTGAGATCTCATCTTGAGGCTAGTTTCCCGCTTAGATGCTTTCAGCGGTTATCTATTCCGAACATAGCTACCCGGCAATGCCACTGGCGTGACAACCGGAACACCAGAGGTTCGTCCACTCCGGTCCTCTCGTACTAGGAGCAGCCCCTCTCAAATCTCAAACGTCCACGGCAGATAGGGACCGAACTGTCTCACGACGTTCTAAACCCAGCTCGCGTACCACTTTAAATGGCGAACAGCCATACCCTTGGGACCGGCTTCAGCCCCAGGATGTGATGAGCCGACATCGAGGTGCCAAACACCGCCGTCGATATGAACTCTTGGGCGGTATCAGCCTGTTATCCCCGGAGTACCTTTTATCCGTTGAGCGATGGCCCTTCCATACAGAACCACCGGATCACTAAGACCTACTTTCGTACCTGCTCGACGTGTCTGTCTCGCAGTCAAGCGCGCTTTTGCCTTTATACTCTACGACCGATTTCCGACCGGTCTGAGCGCACCTTCGTACTCCTCCGTTACTCTTTAGGAGGAGACCGCCCCAGTCAAACTACCCACCATACACTGTCCTCGATCCGGATAACGGACCTGAGTTAGAACCTCAAAGTTGCCAGGGTGGTATTTCAAGGATGGCTCCACGCGAACTGGCGTCCACGCTTCAAAGCCTCCCACCTATCCTACACAAGCAAATTCAAAGTCCAGTGCAAAGCTATAGTAAAGGTTCACGGGGTCTTTCCGTCTAGCCGCGGATACACTGCATCTTCACAGCGATTTCAATTTCACTGAGTCTCGGGTGGAGACAGCGCCGCCATCGTTACGCCATTCGTGCAGGTCGGAACTTACCCGACAAGGAATTTCGCTACCTTAGGACCGTTATAGTTACGGCCGCCGTTTACCGGGGCTTCGATCAAGAGCTTCGCGTTAGCTAACCCCATCAATTAACCTTCCGGCACCGGGCAGGCGTCACACCCTATACGTCCACTTTCGTGTTTGCAGAGTGCTGTGTTTTTAATAAACAGTCGCAGCGGCCTGGTATCTTCGACCGGCGTGGGCTTACGCAGTAAATGCTTCACCCTCACCGGCGCACCTTCTCCCGAAGTTACGGTGCCATTTTGCCTAGTTCCTTCACCCGAGTTCTCTCAAGCGCCTTGGTATTCTCTACCCAACCACCTGTGTCGGTTTGGGGTACGGTTCCTGGTTACCTGAAGCTTAGAAGCTTTTCTTGGAAGCATGGCATCAACCACTTCGTGTTCTAAAAGAACACTCGTCATCAGCTCTCGGCCTTGGAATCCCGGATTTACCTAAGATTCCAGCCTACCACCTTAAACTTGGACAACCAACGCCAAGCTGGCCTAGCCTTCTCCGTCCCTCCATCGCAATAACCAGAAGTACAGGAATATTAACCTGTTTTCCATCGACTACGCTTTTCAGCCTCGCCTTAGGGACCGACTAACCCTGCGTCGATTAACGTTGCGCAGGAAACCTTGGTCTTTCGGCGTGGGTGTTTTTCACACCCATTGTCGTTACTCATGTCAGCATTCGCACTTCTGATACCTCCAGCAAGCTTCTCAACTCACCTTCACAGGCTTACAGAACGCTCCTCTACCGCATCATCCGAAGATGATACCCGTAGCTTCGGTGTATGGTTTGAGCCCCGTTACATCTTCCGCGCAGGCCGACTCGACTAGTGAGCTATTACGCTTTCTTTAAAGGGTGGCTGCTTCTAAGCCAACCTCCTAGCTGTCTAAGCCTTCCCACATCGTTTCCCACTTAACCATAACTTTGGGACCTTAGCTGACGGTCTGGGTTGTTTCCCTTTTCACGACGGACGTTAGCACCCGCCGTGTGTCTCCCATGCTCGGCACTTGTAGGTATTCGGAGTTTGCATCGGTTTGGTAAGTCGGGATGACCCCCTAGCCGAAACAGTGCTCTACCCCCTACAGTGATACATGAGGCGCTACCTAAATAGCTTTCGAGGAGAACCAGCTATCTCCGAGCTTGATTAGCCTTTCACTCCGATCCACAGGTCATCCGCTAACTTTTCAACGGTAGTCGGTTCGGTCCTCCAGTCAGTGTTACCTAACCTTCAACCTGCCCATGGATAGATCGCCCGGTTTCGGGTCTATTCCCAGCGACTAGACGCCCTATTAAGACTCGCTTTCGCTACGCCTCCCCTATTCGGTTAAGCTCGCCACTGAAAATAAGTCGCTGACCCATTATACAAAAGGTACGCAGTCACAGAACAAAGTCTGCTCCCACTGCTTGTACGCATACGGTTTCAGGATCTATTTCACTCCCCTCTCCGGGGTTCTTTTCGCCTTTCCCTCACGGTACTAGTTCACTATCGGTCAGTCAGTAGTATTTAGCCTTGGAGGATGGTCCCCCCATATTCAGACAAAGTTTCTCGTGCTCCGTCCTACTCGATTTCATGACTAAGAGATTTTCGCGTACAGGGCTATCACCCACTATGGCCGCACTTTCCAGAGCGTTCCGCTAATCTCAAAGCCACTTAAGGGCTAGTCCCCGTTCGCTCGCCACTACTAAGGGAATCTCGGTTGATTTCTTTTCCTCAGGGTACTTAGATGTTTCAGTTCCCCTGGTTCGCCTCTTGCACCTATGTATTCAGTACAAGATAACCATCTTATGATGGCTGGGTTCCCCCATTCAGACATCTCCGGATCAAAGTCTGTTTGCCGACTCCCCGAAGCTTTTCGCAGGCTACCACGTCTTTCATCGCCTCTGACTGCCAAGGCATCCACCGTATGCGCTTCTTCACTTGACCATATAACCCCAAGCAATCTGGTTATACTATGAAGACGACATTCGCCGAAAATTCGATTGTGCTCTAAGAGCAACTCACAAATTTTACCTTAGCCTGATCCGTTACCAGTGAAAGTAACGTTCAGTCTATCTTTCTATCACATACCCAAATTTTTAAAGAACGGTTCTGAAAAAGATCAGAGCTAAGTATTCGAAGCGAATATTTAGCTCTGCACTTTTACAAACGCATGAATCAAGCAATTCGTGTGGGAGCTCATGGAGCAGCTGAGTCGTCGATTAAGGAGGTGATCCAGCCGCAGGTTCCCCTACGGCTACCTTGTTACGACTTCACCCCAGTCATGAATCACACCGTGGTAACCGTCCTCCCGAAGGTTAGACTAGCTACTTCTGGTGCAACCCACTCCCATGGTGTGACGGGCGGTGTGTACAAGGCCCGGGAACGTATTCACCGCGACATTCTGATTCGCGATTACTAGCGATTCCGACTTCACGCAGTCGAGTTGCAGACTGCGATCCGGACTACGATCGGTTTTATGGGATTAGCTCCACCTCGCGGCTTGGCAACCCTCTGTACCGACCATTGTAGCACGTGTGTAGCCCAGGCCGTAAGGGCCATGATGACTTGACGTCATCCCCACCTTCCTCCGGTTTGTCACCGGCAGTCTCCTTAGAGTGCCCACCATTACGTGCTGGTAACTAAGGACAAGGGTTGCGCTCGTTACGGGACTTAACCCAACATCTCACGACACGAGCTGACGACAGCCATGCAGCACCTGTCTCAATGTTCCCGAAGGCACCAATCCATCTCTGGAAAGTTCATTGGATGTCAAGGCCTGGTAAGGTTCTTCGCGTTGCTTCGAATTAAACCACATGCTCCACCGCTTGTGCGGGCCCCCGTCAATTCATTTGAGTTTTAACCTTGCGGCCGTACTCCCCAGGCGGTCAACTTAATGCGTTAGCTGCGCCACTAAGAGCTCAAGGCTCCCAACGGCTAGTTGACATCGTTTACGGCGTGGACTACCAGGGTATCTAATCCTGTTTGCTCCCCACGCTTTCGCACCTCAGTGTCAGTATCAGTCCAGGTGGTCGCCTTCGCCACTGGTGTTCCTTCCTATATCTACGCATTTCACCGCTACACAGGAAATTCCACCACCCTCTACCATACTCTAGCTTGTCAGTTTTGAATGCAGTTCCCAGGTTGAGCCCGGGGCTTTCACATCCAACTTAACAAACCACCTACGCGCGCTTTACGCCCAGTAATTCCGATTAACGCTTGCACCCTCTGTATTACCGCGGCTGCTGGCACAGAGTTAGCCGGTGCTTATTCTGTCGGTAACGTCAAAATTGCAGAGTATTAATCTACAACCCTTCCTCCCAACTTAAAGTGCTTTACAATCCGAAGACCTTCTTCACACACGCGGCATGGCTGGATCAGGCTTTCGCCCATTGTCCAATATTCCCCACTGCTGCCTCCCGTAGGAGTCTGGACCGTGTCTCAGTTCCAGTGTGACTGATCATCCTCTCAGACCAGTTACGGATCGTCGCCTTGGTGAGCCATTACCTCACCAACTAGCTAATCCGACCTAGGCTCATCTGATAGCGCAAGGCCCGAAGGTCCCCTGCTTTCTCCCGTAGGACGTATGCGGTATTAGCGTCCCTTTCGAGACGTTGTCCCCCACTACCAGGCAGATTCCTAGGCATTACTCACCCGTCCGCCGCTGAATCAGAGAGCAAGCTCTCTTCATCCGCTCGACTTGCATGTGTTAGGCCTGCCGCCAGCGTTCAATCTGAGCCATGATCAAACTCTTCAGTTCAAACATCTTTGGGTTTTGAGAAAACCCTAAACTTGGCTCAGCAATCGTTGGTTACATCTTTGATTTCTCGCGGAGTAACTTGTGATGCTGATAATCTGTTGACTAGCAGTCTGACTCCACAAGCACCCACACGAATTGCTTGATTCAGTTGTTAAAGAGCGGTTGGTTAAGATCTTTCGTCTCAACCGAGGCGCGCATTCTACAGCAGCCTCATTTGCTGTCAAGTGGTATTTTTCAGAAGCTTTCAAGGAATCCTTAACAACTTCAACCACTTGCGCTTCAGATCTCTCATCAGCGGGAGGCGAATTCTACAGCGTTACACGCTGCTGTCAACACCTCTTTTTCAACTTCCTTCGCGCCTCGATGAACTGAAGCAACCTGCTGTCAAAAACTGCGTAACCCATTGTTTAACAAGGAGTTTTCCGTTTCGACTGTGCCGGAAGTGGGGCGAATTATAGGCTTCCAGAATCTGCCGTCAAGCATTGATTCCGGCGTTCTATCAATAACTTGCAGCAGGCGCCAAAACGCCCTGATTGAACCCTATCCAGAAAGACAAACGCTCCTCTATATAGAAAAGCGCCATCAGAGAACGCCCGACGCCTTCAAAGCAGAAACGGCCCCAGCCTCCAGGCCGAGCACCCGCTGCAGAACCTCCAGCGTATGCTCGCCCAGCAAAGGCGGCGCATACCGGTACTCCACCGGCGTCTCGGACAACCGAATCGGACTGGCCACCTGTGGCACCATGCCAGCCAAGGCGTGAGGCAACTCGATCGCCAACCCGCGCGCCTTGACCTGAGGGTCTTCAAACATCTGCGCCAGATCATTGATAGGGCCGCACGGCACACCGGCCTGTTCCAACTGAGCAACCCACTCAGCGGTCGTCTTGAACACCGTAGCCTGGCGGATCAGGGGAATCAGCACCGCCCGGTTTGCCACCCGCAGCTTGTTGGTTGCAAAACGCGGATCATCGGCCCACTGGGGCTGCCCCGCCACTTCGGCAAATTTGCGAAACTGCCCATCGTTGCCGACAGTCAGGATGAAATCGCCATCTGCAGTAGGAAAGTCCTGGTAAGGCACGATGTTCGGATGAGCATTACCCAGACGCTTTGGCGCATTGCCCGTTGTCAGGTAATTCATCGCCTGGTTGGCCAGGCACGCGACCTGGACATCCAGCAACGCCATATCGATATGCTGCCCGCCACCATCGTGGTCTCGATGCGCAAGCGCCGCCAAAATGGCAACCGTGGAATAGAGTCCGGTGAGAATATCCGTCAGCGCCACGCCAACCTTGACCGGCCCGGCTCCCTCTTCGCCTTCAGGTCGACCCGTCAGGCTCATCAGGCCACCCAGGCCCTGGATCATGAAGTCATAACCCGCACGCTTGGCGTAAGGACCGGTTTGCCCAAAACCGGTAATCGAGCAATAAATCAGTTCAGGATTGATCGCCTTCAGCGACTCATAGTCCAGACCGTAGGCTGCCAGGCCGCCGACCTTGAAATTCTCGATCAGGATGTCCGACCTGGCCGCCAGCTCACGCACCAGCTTCTGCCCCTCAGGGCGCGTGAAGTCGATGGTGACCGATTGCTTGTTGCGGTTGGCCGACAGGTAATAGGCGGCCTCGCTGGTATTTTCGCCATAGGCGTCCTTGAGGAACGGCGGGCCCCAGGCGCGCGTGTCATCGCCATTGCCCGGACGCTCGACCTTGATCACTTCGGCGCCAAGGTCGGCGAGGATCTGCCCGGACCACGGCCCGGCCAGCACCCGCGATAAATCCAGTACCCGTAGATGCGAAAGCGCGCCCATAACGTTCTCCTATTAATAGAACGCCTGGATGCCGGTCTGCGCGCGACCGAGGATCAGCGCGTGGACGTCATGCGTACCCTCATAGGTATTCACCACTTCCAGGTTGACCAGATGGCGGGCAACCCCGAACTCGTCCGAGATACCGTTGCCGCCCAGCATGTCGCGGGCCATGCGCGCGATATCCAGGGACTTGCCGCAGGAGTTGCGCTTCATCATCGAGGTAATTTCAACCGCCGCAGTACCTTCGTCCTTCATGCGACCCAGGCGCAGGCAGCCTTGCAGCGCCAGGGTAATTTCGGTCTGCATGTCGGCCAGTTTCTTCTGGATCAGCTGGGTGGCGGCCAATGGGCGACCGAACTGCTGGCGGTCCAGGGTGTATTGACGCGCGGTGTGCCAGCAGAACTCGGCGGCACCCAGTGCGCCCCAGGAGATGCCGTAACGGGCCGAGTTCAGGCAGGTGAAAGGGCCCTTCAGACCACGGACGTCAGGGAAGATGTTTTCTTCCGGAACGAACACGTTGTCCATGACGATTTCACCGGTGATCGAAGCACGCAGGCCAACCTTGCCGTGAATCGCAGGGGCGCTCAGGCCTTTCCAGCCCTTTTCCAGCACGAAGCCACGGATGTCGCCGGCATCGTCCTTGCCCCAGACCACGAACACATCGGCGATCGGGCTGTTGGTGATCCACATCTTGCTGCCGGTCAGGCTGTAGCCGCCTTCCACTTTGCGAGCACGGGTGATCATCGCACCTGGATCGGAGCCATGGTTAGGCTCGGTCAGGCCGAAGCAACCGATCCATTCGCCCGACGCCAGTTTTGGCAGGTATTTCTGTTTCTGCGCTTCGGTACCGAATTCATTGATCGGCACCATCACCAGCGAGGACTGCACGCTCATCATCGAGCGGTAGCCGGAGTCGACACGCTCGACTTCACGGGCGATCAGGCCGTAGCTGACGTAGTTCAGGCCACTGCCGCCGTACTGTTCCGGGATGGTTGCGCCCAACAGGCCCACTTCGCCCATTTCGCGGAAGATCGCCGGGTCGGTCTTTTCATGGCGGAAAGCTTCGAGCACGCGCGGCGCGAGACTCTGCTGGGCGAACTGCGCAGCGGTGTCGCGGATCATGCGTTCTTCTTCGGTGAGCTGTTGATCCAGCAGCAGGGGATCGATCCAGTTGAAGCTAGCTTTACCGGCCATGAGTGTGTCCTCTCGAAACAGGTCAAATAACGTGCAGTGATCCTAGGCCGGGTTCGACGCTTGGGCAAACGAGGATTTCGCATACTGTTGTGCTAATTTCTCACTCCGAAACGTCGCAAATCCCTTTCAAGGCGATGTATTAGTGAGGTTGACGTACATGCGCAGGAAAATACCCAGCACCACCGCCCTGATCAGCTTCGAGGCGGCCGCACGCCATGAAAGCTTCACCAAGGCCGCCCAGGAGCTTTCGCTGACCCAAGGGGCCATTTGCCGACAGATCGCCAGCCTAGAGGAGTTCCTCAGCGTGGAACTGTTCCGACGCTCCCGGCGCGGGGTCAAGCTGACAGAGGCGGGCCTTTCCTACAGTCGCCGGGTGGCCACTCAACTCGATGCGGTCGAGCGCGACACCTTGTCCGTGATGGGTCAGCAGGGCGCCAACGTAATCGAACTGGCCGTGGTTCCGACCTTCGGCACCCAGTGGCTGCTGCCCAGGCTCAAGGACTTTCAGCAGAAACATCCGGAAGTGACGGTCAACCTGACCAACCGCACGCGCCCATTCCTGTTTGCCGACACCGATTTCGACGCCGCGATCTATTTCGGTGATGCGGATTGGTCGGGTACTGAATCCCACAGGTTGATGGGTGAAAACCCGATGCCCGTGTGCAGCCCTAACCTGCTGGGCAAGAAGAATGTCCTGACACCCGCCGAAATCGCCGACCTGCCCCTACTGCAACAGACCACCCGCCCCTATGCCTGGCGCCAATGGTTCGCCTCTCAGCACCTGAATGTGCCGCGGGACATGACAGGGCCGCGCTACGAGCTATTCTCCATGCTGGCCCAGGCCGCGATGCACGACATGGGGATTGCGCTGATCCCGCCATTCTTGATTCAGCGCGAACTGGCCGAGGCGCGCCTGGTGATCGCCAACCCCCAGGCACTCTCCAGTATCAAGGCCTATTACCTGATGATTCCGGAAAGAAAGGTCGAATCGGCGTCTTTAAGGGCTTTTCGGGACTGGCTGGTAACTCAGGCCCATGGCTACAGCCTTGAAGAATAAGGCCCCGGGCAATTATCTGACCTCGTAGTCAGAAAAATTAAAACCCTACAGATATAAGTATTTGTCGCATGGAGGAAAACTGTAAAGCCAAGCAGTACAAACGTGCCACAAGCGCCTGACGACGCGGCTTTGCGCCACTATTTCATCACCATGTCGCATCATTCATATGGCCGATGTGTAATTTGTTGGATTGGCCCCAGAATCCACGAAAGGCACGGCCTAGACGGGATTGAGCCGTTTGGTTGCGACATTCGGTCACGGGGTGACTTGTAGTTAATTTTCCGTCACCCGTCATAATCCCTTGAAGGGCACAAAGTTCGCCTGCAAAATGCCGCGCCCCGCCTGAATTTAGCGGGGTCGTGCTGATCGGCCGCCCCAGCCGCACCATCCGTAGTGCATGGGTTTACTCAATAAGATCACGCAGGAGATTTGACGTGCACATTGGTGTTCCTCTCGAAACCCAGACCGGTGAAACACGGGTTGCTGCAACCCCCGAAACCATCAAGAAGCTGATCGGCCAGGGTCACAAGGTCACTGTACAAAGCGGCGCCGGCGTCAATGCCAGCGTTGTCGACAGTGCCTATGAAGCTGCCGGCGCAACCATTGGCAGCGCCAGTGAGGCATTTGGTGCAGAGCTGATTTTGAAGGTCGTCGCCCCCAGCGACAGCGAGCTTGCGCTGATAAAGAGCGGCACCGTTGTGGTGGGGATGCTCAATCCGTTCAACAACGAAACCATCGCCAAGATGGCCGAGTGCGGCATTACCGCCTTTGCCCTGGAGGCCGCACCTCGCACCTCCCGCGCCCAGAGCCTGGATGTGTTGTCCTCGCAAGCCAACATCGCCGGCTATAAAGCCGTATTGCTGGCCGCTCATCATTATCCGCGCTTCATGCCGATGCTGATGACCGCTGCGGGCACCGTGAAAGCGGCGCGGGTGCTGATTCTCGGCGCCGGTGTTGCCGGATTGCAGGCCATTGCCACGGCCAAGCGCCTGGGCGCGGTGATCGAAGCGTCCGACGTGCGTCCTGCGGTGAAGGAGCAGATCGAATCCCTCGGCGCCAAGTTCGTCGACGTGCCTTACGAGACCGATGAAGAGCGTGAATGCGCCGTCGGTGTCGGCGGTTACGCCCGCCCGATGCCGGCCAGCTGGATGCAGCGTCAGGCCGTGGCCGTGCACGAGCGCGCCAAGCAGGCTGACATCGTCATCACCACGGCACTGATTCCGGGTCGCAAGGCACCGACACTACTCAGCGCGGAAACCGTGGCGCAGATGAAACCCGGCTCGGTGGTCATCGACCTCGCCGCAGCCCAGGGTGGCAACTGCCCTTTGACCGTGGCCGATCAGGTGGTCGTCGAAAACGGCGTGACCATCGTTGGCCCGACCAACCTGGCTGCCGCCGTAGGCGCCGATGCTTCGGCCCTGTATGCGCGCAACCTGCTGGACTTCATGAAACTGTTGTTCGATAAAGAAGGACAACTGGTGATCAACCTTGAAGACGATATCGTCGCCGCGTGCCTGATGTGCCGCGACGGCCAGATCGTGCGCAAGAACGGCTGAGGATAAAAACAATGGAAGACATGCTGATCTCTCACGGTATCTACAACCTGATCATCTTCGTGCTGGCCATCTATGTCGGCTACCACGTGGTCTGGAACGTGACGCCTGCACTGCACACCCCACTGATGGCCGTGACCAACGCGATCTCGGCCATCGTCATCGTCGGCGCCATGCTCGCTGCCGCCCTCACCGTGACCCCGCTGGGCAAGACCATGGGCACCCTGGCCGTGGCCCTGGCCGCGGTCAACGTGTTCGGTGGCTTCCTGGTCACCCGGCGCATGCTGGAAATGTTCAAGAAGAAAGCGGCTCCAGCAAAGGCTCCGGCAGCCAAGGCCGAAGCAATCAAGGCTGAGGTGCAGCAAGCATGAGTATGAACCTGGTTACTTCCCTGTATTTGATCGCCTCGGTCTGCTTCATCCAGGCGCTCAAGGGACTCTCGCACCCCACCACGTCGCGTCGCGGCAACCTGTTCGGCATGCTCGGCATGGGCCTGGCGATCCTCACCACGGTCGGCCTGATCTACAAGCTCGGTGCTGAGCTGGCCCATGACGGCATCGTCTACGTGATCGTCGGCCTGCTGATCGGCGGCACTGTCGGTACGATCATGGCCAAACGCGTTGAAATGACCAAGATGCCGGAACTGGTCGCCTTCATGCACAGCATGATCGGCCTGGCAGCGGTGTTCATCGCCATTGCGGCGGTAGTCGAGCCGCAGTCGCTGGGTATCGTTGCGCAGCTGGGTGACGCGATCCCGGCCGGTAACCGCCTGGAGCTGTTCCTCGGTGCCGCCATTGGTGCGATCACTTTCTCCGGTTCGGTAATCGCCTTCGGCAAGCTGTCGGGCAAGTACAAGTTCCGCCTGTTCCAGGGCGCACCCGTACAGTTCACCGGTCAACACAAGCTGAACCTCGTGCTGGGACTGGCGACACTCGGCCTGGGCATCACCTTCATGTTGACCGGAGACCTCAGCGCCTTCGCCTTGATGCTGGCCCTGGCCTTCATCTTGGGTGTGCTGATCATCATCCCGATCGGTGGCGCGGACATGCCAGTGGTCGTATCCATGCTCAACAGCTACTCCGGCTGGGCGGCAGCGGGTATCGGCTTCTCGCTTAACAACTCGATGCTGATCATTGCAGGCTCCCTGGTGGGCTCGTCCGGTGCGATCCTCTCGTACATCATGTGCAAGGCGATGAACCGCTCCTTCTTCAACGTACTGCTTGGCGGCTTCGGCAATACTGCCGACGCAGGTCCTGCAGGCGCCAAGGAAGCCCGTCCGGTGAAATCCGGTTCGGCTGACGACGCTACCTTCCTGCTGACCAACGCCGACACCGTGATCATCGTTCCGGGTTACGGCCTGGCGGTAGCACGGGCACAGCACGCACTGAAGGAACTGACCGAGAAGCTGACCCATCGCGGCGTGACCGTGAAGTACGCGATCCACCCGGTCGCCGGGCGTATGCCGGGGCACATGAACGTCCTGCTGGCCGAGGCCGAAGTGCCTTACGACCAGGTGTTCGAGATGGACGACATCAACTCCGAGTTCGGCCAGGCCGACGTGGTGCTGGTGCTGGGTGCCAACGACGTGGTCAACCCTGCCGCGAAGAACGATCCGAAATCGCCGATTGCCGGCATGCCGATCCTCGAAGCGTTCAAGGCCAAGACCATCATCGTCAACAAGCGCTCGATGGCCAGCGGCTACGCCGGCCTGGACAACGAACTGTTCTACCTGGACAAGACCATGATGGTGTTCGGCGACGCCAAGAAAGTCATCGAAGACATGGTTAAAGCCGTCGAGTAAGACCGCTTGGCAATGCCACAACGCCCCGACTCGTCGGGGCGTTTTTGTTTGCGTTAATCGTCGGGAAAAGGGCCGCTTTGTTACCGAAACGGTAACGGTGTTTTGTCTGGAAGTGCCGGAATAGACGCCTCGTTTGCGACCTTGGTAGCGGGACAGGGCATCAACAAATTCTCTAGACTGGACATCCTGCTACCCGTTGCCCGAGATAACAATTCATGTACCGTGACCGTATTCGCCTGCCTTCGTTGTTGGATAAAGTGATGAGCGCCGCCGAGGCTGCCGCTCTGATTGAGGACGGCATGACCGTCGGCATGAGCGGCTTCACCCGCGCCGGCGAAGCCAAGGCCGTACCCCACGCATTGGCCGAACGGGCCAAGGTCACTCCGCTGAAGATCAGCCTGATGACCGGCGCCAGCCTGGGCAACGACCTCGACAAACAACTCACCGAGGCCGGCGTATTGTCACGACGCATGCCGTTCCAGGTGGACAGCACCCTGCGCAAGGCGATCAACGCCGGCGAGGTGATGTTCATCGACCAGCACCTCTCGGAAACCGTCGAGCAATTGCGCAATCAGCAACTGAAGTTGCCGGACATCGCGGTGATCGAAGCCGTGGCCATTACCGAGCAAGGCCATATCGTGCCGACTACGTCCGTGGGCAACTCGGCCAGTTTCGCGATTTTCGCCAAGCACGTCATCGTCGAGATCAACCTGGCGCACAACCCGAACCTCGAAGGCCTGCACGACATCTATATCCCGACCTATCGTCCGACTCGTACGCCGATTCCCTTGGTCAAGGTCGACGATCGCATTGGCAGCAGCGCCATCCCGATTCCGCCGGAAAAGATCGTCGCGATCGTGGTCACCAACCAGTCCGACTCACCGTCCACCGTGCTGCCACCGGATGTGGATACCCAGGCCATCGCCGATCACCTGATCGACTTCTTCAAGCAGGAAGTCAGCGCCGGGCGCATGACCAACAAGCTCGGCCCGTTGCAAGCCGGTATCGGCACCATCGCCAACTCGGTGATGTGCGGCCTGATCGATTCGCCGTTCGAACACCTGACCATGTACTCCGAGGTCCTGCAGGACTCGACGTTCGACCTGATCGATGCCGGCAAACTGAGCTTTGCATCCGGCAGTTCGATCACCTTGTCGAGCCGGCGCAACGCTGACGTGTTCGGCAACCTGGAGCGCTACAAGGACAAACTGGTCCTGCGCCCCCAGGAAATTTCCAACCACCCTGAAGTGGTCCGTCGCCTCGGCATCATTGGCATCAACACCGCCCTTGAGTTCGATATCTATGGCAACGTCAACTCCACCCACGTCTGCGGCACGCGGATGATGAACGGCATTGGCGGCTCGGGCGACTTCGCGCGCAACGCACACCTGGCCATCTTCGTGACCAAGTCGATCGCCAAGGGCGGGGCGATTTCCAGCGTGGTTCCGATGGTCAGCCACGTTGACCACACGGAACATGACGTCGACATCCTCGTCACCGAGGTCGGCCTGGCGGACCTGCGTGGCCTGGCCCCCCGGGAGCGGGCGCGCGTCATCATCGACAACTGCGTACACCCGGATTACCGCCAGGCCCTGAACGACTACTTCACAGCGGCCTGCGCAATCGGCGGGCACACGCCGCATATCCTGCGTGATGCACTGAGCTGGCACATGAACCTGGAAGAAACCGGAAGAATGATCGCCGTGTAATTGATACAGATGGCAGCTGACGCAAACACAGTTTCGTCAGCTTGCCGTTGCCGAACAGAATCCTGACAAAAACTGTACTACTGTACCGGTCATTTCCTACCGAATTTTCCTACACCACCCCCTCAAATCACCAAAATCGCACCACAATAGAGCAGACAGGTACAGTTGCCTTATTTTCGACCAGTACACCCCCTATAAACAGTTAACTGAGCTCTCACAATACAGATGAACTGTATCTACAGAGACTAGGCAAACGAGAGGATCATGGGCACCAGTCAAGCCACTACCTAATCCCGCCATAAGCGGAAGGATGTAAACCATGGAACGTACACTCAGTTCCGAACTGTTCTTCGAAGACACCGCTGCAAAAACCCAGGCTTCCATGCCTCTGCGCGTTATCGCCAACCTGATGCTGTGGCAGCGCCGCATCTCCAGCCGCCACCAGCTGGCTCGCCTGGATTCGCGTCTGCTGGCTGACGCCGGGATTAGCGAAGCACAACGCTACGAAGAGCTGAGCAAGCCGTTCTGGCGCTAAGTTAGCGTCGCTGGCTCTGACCTCAGGGTCCACCGCCAGCAACCCGAATTGAACAAGCAAAGCCCGTCGTGGGAAACCACGACGGGCTTTGTCGTTTCACCGGCTGTTAACGCATAACCAGTACAGTTTTCTCATTTATCGATTACACCGATACAGTTGAGCAACCAGTTTTTCATCCGTTCAAACTGATTTCCAGCAACCTTTTCTCTTATAGGCTGTTCGAAACGTCCTGCTCAGGCCTAATATCAAGCCAGAACGTGGCGCCCCCCGAGTGTCTGGCGTCTGATCATCAGACACTGCACCACCTCTTTATCGTCTCATCCAAAGGAGTTACACCATGTCCCGTCTTCGTCTGCTCAGCGCTGCAGCCCTGCTTGCCGTGGCGGCCAATGCCCACGCCACCAGCTTCATCGTGACGACCGATGCCGTCGTCGGTGCACTCAAAGCCACCTCCGACGCGACTTCCGACATCACGTCTTCGTTCAAGGATGACAAGATCGTGCTCGCGGCCCGTGACGACGCTGCCAGCTTCGTCGCCAGCGAAGGCAGCATCCGTGGGGTAAAACTGGAAAGCGCACTCGATCACATTCGCCATCAGGCTCCACAGCTGAACGCAACAGACGCACAATTGGCCCAGGCCATCCTGACCATCTAAGCGTTTGCCTTGATGTGGGACACGCATGCCGTGTCCCAATGTTTCCGCGCTGGCTCTAGCCCGGGCCTTGCGCTAGCCTTGGGACTCACTTTCAACTGTCGAGTCTCATGCGTTTTCTTTCAAATCTGTTGATAACCCCAGTATTTCTTGCAGCCAGCTACTCGGGGGCGGCCCATGCCTTCGATGCGTTCAACCTGTCTACCCAGGGCATTGTGGCCAGCAGTTATGCCTCAAGCCTGGTGACCTCTGCCCCCTTCGACCATAAACTGTTGCTCGCCGCCCGGGATGATGCCGCGGCATTCGTCGCCAGTGATGGTCAAATGAGAGGCGTACGACTGGAATCGGCCTTGTCTTACCTGCGCCACGCCCAGCCAAAACTTCATGCCAGCGACCTTGAACTGGCACAGGCAATTCTCGTCCAATAGTTATCCCAAGTTCCTCCGGAGTCGTTCCATGCGTAACCCGCTGATTGTTGCCACCCTTGGCCTGCTGTTGTTGGCTGATGTGGCCCAGGCCCAAACCCTGGTTGCCACCAGCAACATCCTCATTCGTGCCACCCAGCGCACACTGGACTTCACTTCCGACACGACGACGTCGATCCGCGACTCGAAAATCGTCCGCGAAGCCCAGGACGATGCTGCGAGCTTCGTCGCCAGCAACGGCGATATTCGTGGCGCGCACCTGGAATCCGCTCTCAATTTGTTGCGCACTCGCGTTCCGGAAGCCCGCGATGCCAGTGACCAGGATCTCGCCGAAGCCATCCTCGCACTGTGAGGTCTCCAGTTGCCTTGCTGTTGGCCGGGGTCGTGCTGCTGTTTGGCAGCACGGCCCACGCCGACCTCGAACTGCACCTCAAGACCGAAGGCCTGAGCCCCGCGCAACAACAGGCCAGCCAGGCGTTGCTTGATGAAGCCATGCAGGCATTGCCGCCGCGGTTCATCGAGCAACTCGACCGGCGCATCGACGTCGGCTGGACCGATGACATGCGCAGCGATGCCTATGGCCAGGCGTCGCCGGTGTCCGAACTCGACCTGAATCGCAAACTGCTGGCCAGCCTCACCGACGGCAGTGCGGCGAGCAAAAAAACCAATCGCCCCCATGGCACTGTGCGCCGGGAACTGCTGGCCACGGTGTTGCACGAGCTGACTCACATTTATGACCGCTCGCGCTTGTGGCCTACGTCGGAACGCACGTTGATTCAACGCTGCACCCGCCAGGAGAGCAGCTCGGGGCTGGTGGGCATTCCCGACCAATGCCGTGGTCAATCGGGCCGGCGCTTCACGCTCAGCGATGACCCGCGCCTGCTCGACCTCGCCGGTTGGCAGCAATACGTTGGCCGGCGTGGCGAGCGCGAACAGCACAACCGCCAGATCGCCCGCAGCCCGGACATCTACGAGATCAGCAGCCCGAAGGAATTCGTCGCGGTCAACATGGAGTATTTCCTCCTCGACCCGAGCTACGCCTGTCGTCGCCCGGCGCTGTACCGCTACTACAAGGAGCACTTCGGCTGGGCTCCCGCCGCCAAAGGCGATTGCGCCAAGACCTTCGCATTCCTCAACGCCGGCAATGACTTCGCCAAGACGCCCCTGGGCCAGGTCGATCCGGAGCGGGTCTACGCCGTCGACTACTTGCTGGCAGAGGCCAACCAGAACTGGGTCAGCCGTTGGGGCCACAGCATGTTGCGCCTGGTGATCTGCGCCCCGGGCAGACCCCGCGGGCCGGATTGCCGCCTGGACCTGGACCAGCACCTGGTACTGTCCTACCGCGCATTCGTGGGCGACGTGCAGCTATCGAGTTGGGATGGCCTGGTGGGTAAATACCCGTCCCGCCTGTTCGTGTTGCCACTGGCCCAGGTGATCGACGAATACACCAAGACCGAGTTGCGCAGCCTCGCCTCCGTGCCACTGAACCTGTCGCGTGACGAGATTGAAAACGTGGTGGAGCGTGCCGCCGAGATGCACTGGAGTTACGACGGCAACTACTTCTTCCTGTCGAACAACTGCGCCGTGGAAGAGCTGAAGCTGCTGCGTGGTGGCACCAACAACTCAAAACTGGTTGCCCTGGACAACATCATGCCCAATGGCTTGCTGGAAGTGCTGAAGGGCCGCGGGCTGGCGGATACCAGCGTGCTGGACGACCCGCGTGAAGCCCTTCGCCTGGGTTATCGCTTCGACTCTTTCCGCGATCGCTATCAAGCGATGTTCGAGGTGTTGAGAAAGCGCCTGCCGATCAAACAGGAAAAGGTCGAAGACTGGTTGTCCCTGACTGCTGCAGAGCGCCGCCAATGGTTCGATCAGGCAGACTTGCGCACCAGCGCGGCCTTGCTCTTACTCGAGCAGGCAAGCTATCGCCAGCAGTTGCTCCTGGCCCAGGATGAGGTGAAACAACGTTACCTGGGGGCCCGTGAGCTGAAAAACGGCGGAATGGACAAAGCCAACGCGACACTAAGGCAAATTCTCGACAACAGCGGTTTCCTCAGTCGCCCGGCGGAACTGCTCGGCAGCGGCGGTTATGGCCTGCCGCAACCTGCTGAATGGCAACGCCTGGAATCGGAAACCAGCCTGCGGCAGAAGCAGCTTCAGGTATTGACCGGGGATCTGGACAAGGAAGTCAGGGCGCTCCTCGATCCAGATCGTGCAGCGGAAATGGCAGCCAATGAAGCCAACGTGAGACAGATTGGCGAACATTTGCGCAAGTTGCACAAGGCATCGGGTGGATTGGAGTTGCCATGAGGTCATAAAAGCAAAGATCGCAGCCTCCTGTAGGAGCTGCCGAAGGCTGCGATCTTTTTCACGCTGGCCCCATCAATACAAAACGCCCTGCAACACCTCGTAGACAATCCCCGTACCCGCAGCAATCAGCACAACATCCCCGCCCGCACGACGCCATTCATAACCCGGGTAATACGGCAGTCGCTCCAACGCCCTGTTATCCAGGCGTTCGCCGTAATAACCACGGGGCAGCGGCCGACCACGCTCCAGATGAATGCCTGGTGGCAACGGCGCACCACGGACGAAATACTCGCGCTGGTCATGAATCGTCTGACGCACCGGGGCAAAGTCCCGAGGAGGCGGCCCACCGCGATGATTGTCCTGCCCGCCACGATGGTCATTGTCACGGTTATCGTAATGGCCCTGTTGCGGGCCGCCGTGGTCATGATCGTCGCGCTGATCGGCGCTGGCGTGCAGCAATGGGGTCGCACTGAGCATCAGCACACCCAGGCTGGCAATCAGACGTTTCGGCATTTTCATTGGGTCTTTCCTCAGAACACCTGCAGCAAAAAGGGCTTCAGAACATGGTCCTGAAGCCCTCGGTCTTGCTGGTTAGTCTGTGTTGGGAGGCTCTAATTCCTCTGTATCAGGAACTTTACCTTCAGCTGACACGGGCCTTACGCACGCCATCGGCCAACGCCGAGCACAGGCTCAAAACGCCATCGACCGCTTGCTCCGCAGTCGTGGCATTGGCGATCTGATCGATCAACGCCGAACCCACGACCACGCCATCGGCCAGACGCGCGATGTTCGCCGCCTGCTCCGGCGTGCGGATGCCGAAACCGATGCTGATCGGCAGGTCGGTATGGCGACGCAGACGCGCCACTGCTTCTTCGACGTGCTCCAGGGTTGCCGCGCCCGCACCGGTCACACCGGCCACCGACACGTAGTACACAAACCCGGAGCTGCCGTTGAGGACGGTTGGCAGACGCACATCATCGGTGGTCGGTGTGGTCAGGCGGATGAAATCGATGCCCGCGGCCTGGGCCGGGTCGCACAGTTCACCGTTATGCTCGGGTGGCATGTCGACCACGATCAAGCCGTCGACACCCGCTTCTTTCGCCTCGGCAATGAACCGCGGCACGCCGTATTTGTGGATCGGGTTGAAGTAGCCCATCAGCACCAGGGGCGTTTCGTTGTTGTCCTTGCGGAACTCACGCACCATTTCCAGGGTTTTCGCCAGGTTCTGCTTGGCCTCCAGGGCACGGATGTTGGCCAGCTGGATCGCCGGACCGTCAGCCATCGGATCGGTGAAGGGCATGCCCAGCTCGATCACGTCGGCGCCCGCCGCTGGCAGGCCCTTGAGGATCGCCAGGGAGGTGTCATAGCCCGGGTCGCCCGCGGTGACGAAGGTCACCAAAGCGGCGCGATTCTGTTCCTTGAGTTCGGCAAAACGCGTTTGCAGGCGGCTCATCAGTGTTTCTCCTGCTTGGATGGCTCTTGTTGAGAGTGTTCCATGTGGTGCATCACGGTCTGCATGTCCTTGTCGCCACGGCCAGACAGGTTGACCACCATCAGGTGATCCTTGGGCAGGGTCGGCGCGCGCTTGAACACTTCAGCCAGGGCATGGGCGCTTTCCAGGGCAGGAATGATTCCTTCCAGGCGGCAGCACTGGTGGAAGGCCGCGAGTGCTTCGTCGTCGGTCACCGAGGTGTACTGGACACGGCCGATGTCATGCAACCAGGCGTGTTCCGGGCCGATGCCCGGGTAGTCGAGGCCAGCGGAGATCGAGTGGGCGTCGATGATCTGGCCATCGTCGTCCTGCAACAGGAAGGTGCGGTTGCCGTGCAGTACACCCGGTACGCCGCCGTTCAGGCTGGCCGCGTGCTTGCCGGTCTCGATGCCGTAGCCGGCCGCTTCCACGCCGATGATCTCGACGCTCTTGTCGTCCAGGAACGGGTGGAACAGGCCCATGGCGTTGGAACCACCACCGATGCACGCCACCAGGCTGTCGGGCAGGCGGCCTTCCTGGGCTTGCAGCTGGTCACGGGTTTCCTTGCCGATCACGGCCTGGAAGTCGCGAACCATCGCCGGGTAAGGGTGCGGACCGGCCACGGTGCCGATCAGGTAGAAGGTGCTGTCGACGTTGGTCACCCAGTCGCGCAGGGCTTCGTTCATCGCATCCTTCAGGGTGCCGGTACCGGCCACCACCGGGATCACTTCGGCGCCCAGCAGCTTCATGCGGAACACGTTGGCCTGCTGGCGTTCGATGTCGGTGGTGCCCATGTAGATCACGCAGTCCAGGCCGAAACGCGCGGCCACGGTGGCCGTCGCCACGCCGTGCATGCCGGCGCCGGTTTCGGCGATGATGCGTTTCTTGCCCATGCGCCGCGCCAGCAGGATCTGGCCGATGCAGTTGTTGATCTTGTGCGCGCCGGTGTGGTTGAGCTCTTCACGCTTGAGATAGATCTTTGCGCCGCCACAGAATTCGGTCAGGCGCTCGGCGAAATAAAGCGGGCTCGGACGACCGACGTAATCGCGCTGGAAATAGGCCAGCTCTTCCTTGAAGGCAGGATCTTCCTTGGCCGCTTCGTATTCACGGGCCAGGTCGAGGATCAACGGCATCAGGGTTTCGGCAACATAACGGCCACCGAACGCGCCAAACAGGCCGTTGGCGTCAGGGCCGTTGCGCAGATTAGTCTGGGTCATGGGGCGCTCCAGTTGAATTGCGTAGGAATACAATGGGCACCACTCTACCCCCTGACGCCCCGGGGTGAAAACCGATAAGATCGCTGCAACCTGTCAGGAAAACTCACAGATCAAATGAGCCACGACCTCCCACCGTTGAACGCCCTGCGCGCCTTCGAAGCCACGGCCCGCCTGAACAGCGTCAGTCAGGCTGCCGAACAGCTGCACGTCACCCATGGTGCGGTCAGCCGGCAGCTGAAAGTGCTTGAACAACACCTCGGCGTGAGTCTGTTCATCAAGGATGGGCGCGGCCTGAAACTCACAGATGCCGGCATGCGTTTGCGTGACGCCAGCGGCGAAGCGTTCGAGCGCTTGCGCAGCGTGTGCGCCGAACTCACGCAAAGCACCGCGGATGCGCCGTTCGTCCTCGGCTGCTCGGGAAGCCTTCTGGCGCGCTGGTTCATACCGCGTCTGGGACGGCTGAACGCCGACCTGCCCGACCTGCGCCTGCACCTGTCAGCCGGTGAAGGCGATCTCGATCCCCGTCGCCCGGGGCTGGACGCCCTGCTGGTGTTTGCCGAGCCACCCTGGCCCGCGGACATGCAGGTCTTCGAACTGGCCAGCGAACGGATCGGCCCGGTCATGAGCCCTCTGTTCGCCGGATATGAGCGCCTGCAAACGGCGCCGGCCCAGGCGCTGCTCACTGAATCGTTGCTGCACACCACTTCGCGTCCGCAAGCCTGGCCCAGTTGGGCGCAGCAAAGCGACCTCGACGCCAAGGCGTTGAAGTACGGTCAGGGGTTCGAACATCTGTATTATTTGCTGGAAGCAGCCGTGGCCGGGCTGGGCGTGGCTATCGCCCCCGAGCCGTTGGTGGCCGAGGATTTGAAGGCGGGTCGCCTGGTTGCCCCATGGGGATTTTGTGAAACCCCCGCTCACCTGGCCTTGTGGTTACCCAAGCGCGCCGCGGACGGGCGCGCCAGGCAACTGGCGCAATGGCTCAAGAATGAGCTGCGCCAGACCGATCATTCCCCGCGCTTAAACAGCAGGTAGGCCGCCAGCAGGCCCAGCGCACCGACAGCAACCCCGGCGGTCGTCCAAGGGTGCTCCTGCGCGTAGTCCCGAGTGGCAATGCCGGTCTCACGGGTTTTGACCTTGACCTCTTCATAGGCATCGGTGAGCAGATGGCGCGAATGCCTCAGAGCGTTCTCCGCATTGCCTTTCAACACCTTGAGGGTTTTACGCGACTCGTCCGAGGCGTCGTCCTTCAGGCTTTCCAAGGATTTGAGCAGACTCTCGATCTCCGCTTCCATGCTTTGCAATGAGGCTTTACGTAACGAGCTGTTGGCCATGGTGGCTCTCCTGCATTGTTGATGAGTGGCGTGTGTTGGTTGGGACTTCAGGGACTCGAGAAAGTGCAGTAAATGTGAGCATCCATGTCGCACCGACCGAAGGCAGTAAGACGGAAAATCACTGCTAGGCTGTAATTCACACCCTAAGGAGAACGCCATGACTGACCATCACACCTATAAGAAAGTCGAACTCGTCGGCTCATCCACCAGCAGTATCGAAGACGCGATCAACAACGCCTTGGCCGAGGCCAACAAAAGTATCAAGCACTTGGAATGGTTTGAAGTGACCGAAACCCGCGGACACATCAAGGACGGCAAGGCTGCGCACTTCCAGGTGACGCTCAAGGTCGGGTTCCGGATTGCCAGCAGTTGAGGTTGGTCTAGTCTTCTGAACTTGCGCGCTGGCCGAGTGCCATAGGGAATGGCAATGCGCTAGATGCGTTTCCGGCCAATGGCTGGATGCCTTTTTTTGATCCGACCAGAGAATGCGACCGATGAAGAAGTTTATTTTGGCGGTAGGCTTGTTGAGCCTGGCGGGTACTGCCTTCGCTGAAGGCGGCAAGTCCTGCGAAGAATTGAAAGCCGAGATCGCGGCAAAGCTCGATGCCAAGGGCGTTTCCGGTTATTCGCTGGAAATTGTCGATAAAGGCAATGCGTCTGGCGGAAAAATCGTCGGCACCTGCGAAAAGGGCAGCAAGGAAATAGTCTACAAGCGATAGCCCCGACAAACGGTGGCCCCAACCAATTGCTAGCAAAAAGCCGACGCCATCGCGTCGGCTTTTTGCGGTTAGCTTGCTTAGCCCTTCATGACCTGCGCCAGTAGCTCATAGGAATGCAGACGGTCCGCGTGTTCGTACAGGTCGCAGGTGAAAATCAGCTCGTCGGCTTGAGTCTGCTCGATCAGCACTTCCAGCCTGGCGCGGATTTTTTGCGGGCTGCCGATCATCGCCAGCCCCAGGAAATCACTGACGGCTTCCTTCTCATGAGGCAGCCATAGCCCGTCCATGGTTTTCACCGGCGGACGTTGCACCAGGCTCTGGCCACGCATCAGGGCGAGAATGCGCTGGAATACCGAGGTCGCCAGATAGTCGGCCTGTTCATCCGTGTCGGCGGCCACCAGCGGCACGCCAAGCATCACGTAAGGCTTGTCCAGCACGGCCGAAGGTTTGAAATGATTGCGGTAGACACGAATAGCCTCATGCATGAAGCGCGGAGCGAAATGCGAGGCGAAGGCATAGGGCAAACCGCGTTCGCCTGCCAGCTGCGCACTGAACAGGCTTGAGCCCAGCAGCCAGATCGGAACATTGGTGCCGGTGCCCGGCATCGCGATGATGCGCTGGTCCGGTGTGCGTGGGCCGAGATAACGCACCAGTTCGGCCACGTCTTCCGGGAAGTCGTCGGCACTGCCGGAGCGCTCGCGGCGCAGTGCGCGGGCAGTCATCTGGTCGGAACCAGGCGCACGGCCCAGCCCCAGGTCAATGCGCCCCGGATACAGGCTTTCCAGCGTGCCGAATTGTTCGGCAATCACCAGTGGCGCATGGTTGGGCAGCATTATCCCGCCAGAACCGACACGAATGGTCGAGGTACCACCGGCCAGATAGCCGAGCAGCACGGAGGTCGCGGAACTGGCAATGCCGTCCATGTTGTGGTGTTCGGCGACCCAAAAGCGGTTATAGCCGAATTTCTCGACGTGTTGCGCCAGGTCCAGCGAGTTTCGCAACGATTGCGCGGCGCTGCCGTTCTCCCGAACGGGCACCAGGTCGAGGGTCGAAAACTTGATATCGGACAGTCGTTTCATGAACCTGCTTCTCCAATTGAGGGCGCAGGTTTCTTGATACAAACGAAAACCTGCCGAATCCATAAGCGTGTTTCATGCAATGAGGGCATATACCCGAGTTTCAATAGCACAGAGAAATTTACTGACAAAATGACGCTGCGATCAGATGCGCTGAACTTTGCTGCCCGGTCTATCCTCAGAACCCTAGCGAACGAAACCACAACGGCGCGACGCTTCGCGCCGGATCTTGAGGAGACAGGCATGGCTATCACAAAGAAAGCATCGGCCCACTGGGAAGGCGATCTGAAAACCGGCATCGGCTCGATTTCCACCGAAACCGGTGTGCTCAGGGACGCGCCGTATGGCTTCAAGGCCCGCTTTGAAGGCGGCAAGGGCACCAACCCGGAAGAGCTGATCGGCGCCGCCCACGCGGGCTGTTTCTCGATGGCGTTTTCCATGATTCTCGGCGACGCCGGCCTCAAGGCCGACAGCATCGACACCAACGCCGAAGTGACCCTGGATCAGGTAGAGGGTGGTTTTGCAATCACGGCGGTGAAATTGATTCTCAAGGCAAAAATCCCCGGCGCGAGCCAGGCGCAATTCGATGAGTTGAGCAACAAGGCCAAGGAGGGCTGCCCGGTATCCAAGGTGCTGAACGCGAAAATCAGCCTGGATGCGACTTTAGTCAGTTGAATCCAAAAGATCGCAGCCCTGTAGGAGCTGCTGAAGGCTGCGATCTTTTTTGCGTTATGTAAGATTTGCCGGGCAAAACTGTGGTCGAATAAATGACAGCAGCAAAAACGCATGACCTGTGCGCGCTGCCTGAAGGAGCTTCAACCATGAAACGTTTTGCCTTGGCGGTTATCTGTTGCGCCCTGGCCACTTCGGCCCTGGCGGCACCTAAACCTTGTGAAGAACTCAAGGCCGAAATCGAAGCCAAGATCCAGGCCCGCGGGGTGACCTCCTATACCCTGGAAATCGTGACCAATGACGAAGTGCACGATCAGAACATGGTCGTAGGCTCGTGCGACGGCGGCTCCAAAAAAATCATCTACCAGAAGAATGACCGCTGACCGCTCCTACGGCACACAATTGACCTGGCTGTCTTCGGCGACGATCTCGCGCTTGGCGTTATAGAGGCGCGCTTCAGGGGTGAACGCCATGGAGCGGGCTTGCAGCAGATATCGCTGACCGGCTTCGAAATGATCGTATTTGATGATCATGTAGCACAGCCGCTCGGTGGAGCCGCCGAACAAGTCCGAGCCCCCGCCTGGCACCTCGAAATCGAAGCGCACGGTGAGCACATGGCTACCGGGAGTGACCTGGAAAAAGCGTCCGTCACGCAAGCGCTGGTTATCCAATCGCTCGCCCATCAGCAATTTATCGTTGGGGAATGGCGTAGAGAAGTCGACCCACGCCATATTGGGATTGGCCGCCGGCATCGGCGACGAACAGCCGGCCACTGCACTTGCGGCGAGTAACAGCATCATCCTGCGCATGATGAATGTCCCAATGTCGGGATATTCAGAATAGCGCCGATCAGGTCCGTTGGCAGCCAGCCGGTGTGCCCTGGCCAATCACTTTTCGCTGCTGATCATAAAGCTTGGCCCATGGCCGGAAGCCGATATTCCCCGCTTGCAGCTGGTAGCGCTCGCCCGCATTGAAGTCGCTGAATTTCACATTCATCTGGCAGTCACGCCACAGAGGTTCCGCATTGGGGCCGATATTGGTGGGCTGGACCGGGAACTGGTAACGAACGGTCAGCTCATGGCTGCCGGGTTGAACCTCGAAATAGCGCTTGTCGGTGGCTGCTTTGTTGTCCACCTCCAGCGCCACCAGGGCCGAGTCTTCCTGATGGGATTCCAGATCGATCCAGGCTTGCGTCGGATCATGGTGAGGTAATCCGAATCCGGCACAACCGGCCAGCGTCAGCAGGCCTCCCGTCAGCATCAACTTGCGCATAGCGGAGCTCCAGTCAAGCGGGATAGTCTTGCGAGCAGACTCTCCAGGGATTTTTTATTTTGATCAGGCCGCGTCGAAGCCATGGGTTACTTGATCGCGTTTTACGCATTTTGTTTCCGGGTGTGTTGTTTTTGTTACTCAACGGTTGTTCCAGCATCAGCTACTACAGTCAGTTGGCGAGTGGCCAGCTGCAACTGCTGCGGGCACGGGAGCCCGTTGCCCGGGTAATTGCCGATCCACAGCGCGATCAGAAATTGCGTACGCACCTGGCCCAATCACAAAGGGCCCGGACCTTCGCCAGCCAGCAACTGCACCTGCCGGACAATCAGAGTTACCGCTTGTATGCCGACATTGGCCGCCCCTATGTCGTCTGGAACGTGTTTGTCACCCCGGAATTTTCCCTGAAACCGCAAAACCACTGCTTCCCCATCGCCGGTTGCGTAGCCTATCGCGGCTACTACAGCCAGGGCGCGGCTCGCGGCGAGGCGGCAGTGCAACGCCTGCAAGGCATGGACGTGTCCATCGGTGGCGTAGAGGCCTATTCGACCTTGGGCTGGTTCAACGACCCGATCATGAACTCCATGATGGGCTGGGGCGATGAACGCCTGGCCACGCTGATCTTTCATGAGCTCGCGCACCAGCGCGTTTATGTGAAGGACGACACTGAGTTCAACGAGTCATTCGCCACCTTCGTCGAGCAGGAAGGCACCCGCCAATGGCGGGCGTTTCGGGGCCTGCCGCCGGACAGCAGCTTGCTGTCGCAACAACGGGAGCAGTTCATTGCGCTGGTGCTGGATACCCGCACCCGGCTGGAAAAACTCTACAACCAGCCGCTGCCGCCTGAGCAAATGCGCCAGCGAAAAGCGGCGGAATTCGAGCGCCTGCGCAGCGAATACCGACAGCTGCGTGACAGCCAATGGGCCGGGGACAAACGTTATGACGCGTGGATCAATGCGCCGATGAACAATGCGCGGTTGCTGCCGTTTGGCCTGTATGACCAGTGGGTGCCGGCGTTTGCGGCGCTGTTCAGGCAAGAGGGCGGGGATTGGGTGAGGTTTTATGCGCAGGTCGAGAAGTTGGGTGTGTTGCCGGTTGTTGAGCGCAAGACGGCGTTGAAGGAGTTGGCTGGATCCTGAATCTTCGGTGGCAGTGAGGTCCTCTTCGCGGGCAAGCCCGCTCCCACAGTGATTTGTGTCGACGACGCAATACCCTGTGGGAGCGGGCTTGCCCGCGAAGGCGTTCTGATCAACGCTGCAAAAACGCCTGATGCATCTCATCCAGCGTTTCAAAATGATAGGTCGGCGCTTCTGCGCTTAACTCTTCCCGACTGCCAAACCCATACCCAACAGCCGCCACATCCAGCCCATTGCTGCGCGCACCGATCAGGTCATGCTTGCGATCGCCGATCATCAGGGTCTGGGCCGGGTCGAGGCCCTCTTCGGCCACCAGATGGGCAATCAGTTCGACCTTGTTAGTACGGGTGCCGTCCAGTTCGCTGCCGTAGATCACCTTGAAGTGTCTGGCAAAGTCGAAATGCCGGGCGATTTCCCGGGCGAAAACCCAGGGCTTGGAGGTCGCGATGTACAGCTGTCGCCCTTGCCCGCCAAGCATTTCCAACAACGGCGTGACCCCGTCGAATACGCGATTTTCGTACAGCCCGGTGACCTTGAAGCGTTCACGATAGAAGTTCACCGCCTCCCAGGCCCTGGCCTCGTCGAAGTCATAGAACTGCATGAAGGCCTGTAACAAGGGCGGACCGATAAAGTGCTCGAGCTTGCTCAGGTCGGGCTCATCGATGCCCAGCTTGCCCAGGGCAAACTGAATCGAACGGGTAATGCCTTCGCGCGGGTCGGTCAGGGTGCCATCAAGGTCGAACAGTACGGTTTGGTAATGCATGAAAATTCCTGGGCAATAGCGAGACGTTTCAGATCCGGTCGTAGCCTTCGGCCAGATGCAGGTCCTTGAGCTTCACGTAGTTCGCCGCGCTGTAGGTGAAAAAGGCTTGTTCCTTATCGGTCAGCGGGCGGATCTGTTTCACCGGGCTGCCCACATACAGGAAACCGCTGTCCAGGCGTTTACCCGGAGGTACCAGGCTGCCGGCACCGATGATGACATCGTCGGCGACCACCGCACCGTCCATGACGATGCTGCCCATGCCGATCAGCACCCGGCTGCCCACGGTGCAGCCATGCAGCATGACTTTGTGGGCGATGGTCACGTCATCGCCGATCAACAACGGGAAACCGTCGGGGTTGAACGGCCCGGCATGGGTGATGTGCAGTACGCAGCCATCCTGCACGCTGGTGCGAGCACCGATGCGGATGCGGTGCATGTCGCCGCGGATCACCGTAAGGGGCCAAACGGAGCTGTCTTCACCGATCTCGACATCGCCGATCACCACCGCCGAGCCGTCGACAAAAGCGCCCTTGCCGAGCAATGGCGTGTGATTCTGGTACTTGCGAAGGTTCACGATAGGATTTCTCTCTGTTGCTGATAGCTGCGGTGAGCGTCGATTGTAATTAAGATGGCTGCATGTTTCTTCCAGCCAAGGTGCCAACCGTGAGCGTGAACAACCCTCTTTTGCAGTCCTACGACCTGCCGCCGTTCTCCGCGATCCGTGCCGAGCACGTGCAGCCGGCCATTGAACAGATCCTGGCTGACAACCGCGCCGCCATTATCGAGATCCTCAAGACCCAGGGCAAACAACCGACCTGGGCCGGGCTGGTGCTGGCAATGGACGAGCTCAACGACCGCCTGGGTGCGGCCTGGAGTCCGGTCAGCCACTTGAATGCCGTGTGCAACAGCGCCGAACTGCGCGAAGCCTACGAGGCTTGCCTGCCGGCGTTGAGCGCCTACTCCACCGAAATGGGCCAGAACCGTGAACTGTTCCAGGCCTATGAGGCCCTGGCCAACAGCCCGGAAGCAGGCGGTTTCGACGTAGCGCAGAAAACTATCCTGGAACACGCCCTGCGCGATTTCCGTCTATCGGGTATCGACCTGCCGGAAGCTGAGCAGAAGCGTTACGCCCAAGTGCAAAGCAAACTGTCGGAGCTGGGCAGCCGCTTCTCCAACCAGCTGCTGGATGCTACCCAGGCCTGGACCAAGCACATCACCGACGAGTCCACCCTCGCCGGCCTGACCGATTCGGCCAAGGCGCAAATGGCCGCCGCCGCGCAAGCCAAGGACCTCGATGGCTGGCTGATCACCCTGGAATTCCCGAGCTACTACGCGGTGATGACCTACGCCCACGACCGCGCCCTGCGCGAGGAAGTCTACGCCGCCTACTGCACCCGCGCGTCGGACCAGGGCCCGAATGCCGGCCAGAATGATAACGGCCCGGTCATGCAGGAAATCCTCGACCTGCGTCAGGAACTGGCAAAACTCCTGGGTTTCGCCAGTTTCTCGGAACTGAGCCTGGCCACCAAAATGGCTGAATCCAGCGATCAGGTACTGAGTTTCCTGCGCGACCTGGCCAAGCGCAGCAAACCGTTCGCCGCCCAAGACCTGGAACAACTCAAGGCTTACGCCGCCGAACAGGGCTGCCCGGACCTGCAAAGCTGGGACAGCGGCTTCTATGGCGAAAAACTTCGCGAGCAGCGTTACAGCGTTGCCCAGGAAGCCCTGCGCGCCTACTTCCCGATCGACAAGGTGCTCAGTGGGCTGTTCGCCATCGTTCAGCGTCTGTACGGCATCGAGATCGCCGAGCAAAAAGGCTTTGATACCTGGCACCCGGATGTCCGCCTGTTCGAAATCAAGGAAAACGGCCAGCACGTCGGCCGTTTCTTCTTCGACCTGTACGCCCGCGCCAACAAACGCGGTGGTGCCTGGATGGACGGTGCCCGTGATCGTCGTCGCACCGCCGAGGGCGTACTGCAGAGCCCGGTGGCCAACCTGGTGTGCAACTTCACGCCGGCCGACAGCGGCAAGCCTGCCCTGCTGACCCACGATGAAGTCACCACCCTGTTCCACGAGTTCGGTCATGGCCTGCATCACCTGCTGACCCGCGTCGAACATGCCGGCGTGTCCGGCATCAACGGCGTGGCCTGGGATGCGGTCGAGTTGCCAAGCCAATTCATGGAAAACTGGTGCTGGGAGCCCGAGGGGCTGGCGTTGATCTCCGGTCACTATGAAACCGGCGAACCACTGCCCCAGGATCTGCTGCAGAAAATGCTCGCGGCGAAAAACTTCCAGTCCGGCCTGATGATGGTTCGCCAACTGGAATTCTCGCTGTTCGACTTCGAACTGCACGCCACCCACGGTGACGGTCGCAGCGTGCTGCAAGTGCTTGAAGGCGTGCGCGACGAGGTCTCGGTGATGCGCCCTCCGGCCTACAACCGTTTCCCTAACAGCTTCGCGCACATTTTCGCCGGCGGTTACGCGGCGGGCTACTACAGCTACAAATGGGCTGAAGTGCTCTCGGCCGATGCGTTCTCGAAATTCGAGGAAGAAGGTGTGCTCAATGCCGATACCGGCCGGGCGTTCCGTGAAGCCATCCTGGCGCGCGGCGGTTCCCAGGAGCCAATGGTGCTGTTCGTCGACTTCCGTGGTCGTGAGCCTTCGATTGACGCACTCTTGCGCCACAGCGGCCTGAGTGAGGGCGCGGCAGCATGAGTGAGGGTCCCGTGATTACCAAACGACGCTTTATCGCCGGCGCGGTCTGCCCGGCCTGCAGCGAGCCGGACAAATTGATGATGTGGAGTGAAGACGATGTACCGCATCGCGAGTGCGTGGCCTGCGGTTATTCCGATACGCTGAATGAACAAGGTCTGTCCGTTCCCAAGGAACTGGGCACTCGGGTCAACACATCCGCGCTCAAGCCTGCGGACACCAAGGTTCAGGCGGTGCAGTTTTTTCCGAATCCGAAACTGAAGAAAAAGCCTGACGAACAGCACTGAGTAGAAAGCGCCTTCTCCCACGGCGCAATGCCGTGGGAGAAGCTGCCAAACGGCACTGGTCACTCAAGCCTTCGCCGTATACTGTATAGACATACAGCATGCGAGCTATCCCCATGAACACGCCCTTGCCCCCTCGCGGTCGCGGCACCGCGACCAACCCGCACAATCGCTTCGCCCCCCATCGTTCGGTGGCCGAGGACGACGGCTGGTTTGAGGAAGCGCCGATGACCCAAGGCACCGAGGTGTCCATCGAGACTGCGAAAACCATCATCACCCGCAACAACTCACCAGACCTGCCCTTCGACCGATCGATCAACCCTTATCGCGGCTGCGAGCACGGGTGCATCTACTGTTATGCGCGACCCAGCCACGCCTATTGGGACATGTCGCCAGGCCTGGATTTCGAGACGAAGCTGATCGCCAAGACCAATGCTGCGGACATACTGGAGGAACAGCTTTCCAGGCGTGGCTACCAGTGTGCCCCCATCAACCTGGGGTCCAACACCGACCCTTACCAGCCCATCGAGCGTGAGTACAAGATCACCCGCCAAACCCTCGAAGTGCTGCTGCGCTACCGTCATCCGGTGACAATCGTGACCAAAGGCTCGTTGATTCTGCGCGACCTGGACCTGCTGGCCGAACTGGCCCGACAACGGCTGGTGGCGGTGATGATCAGCCTGACCACGCTGGACGACGAACTCAAACGCATCCTCGAACCCCGTGCTGCGGCGCCCAAGGCCCGGCTGCGGGCAATCCGGGTGTTGCGCGAAGCCGGGGTTCCGGTGGGCGTGCTGTGTTCACCGATGATTCCGATGATCAACGACAGCGAAATCGAAAACCTGCTCACAGAGGCCCATGCGGCCGGGGCACAGAGCGCCGCCTACATGATGTTGCGCCTGCCCCTGGAAGTCGCGCCGCTGTTCGAAGAATGGCTGGCTGCCCACTATCCGCAACGGGCGGCGCATGTCCTGAGCCTGATTCGCCAGACCCGAGGCGGCGAGCTATACGACAGTCGCTTCGGCGCCCGCATGCGCGGTGAAGGTCCCTTTGCCGATCTGTTGGCCCAACGTTTTGCCAAGGCCATCAAGCGCCTGGGGCTCAACCATCGGGAGGGTTTCAACCTGGACTGCGAAGCCTTTTGTCCGCCCGGTCGCCAAATGTCGCTGATTTGAGGACAATTGGCCTATGGTTGATTACTGGGAACACGCGCACATCATGGGCCAGTCACGTTTTTTGTGACCTGGAACACAGGTTCTAGAGCGGTTTTTTCAGTTTGAGTTAAGATTCGAGGGCTACCTTGTTCATCGAGTGACTGACGGGTCGAGCTTCACGACCTGGATGTTTTTTAAACAGCCACTGGCTTCACACCGGACAAAACGGGATTATCCCTGACTCCGCCAAAGAGGATGAATCATGAGTGACAAGGATAAACAGCCGTTGGCTGCGTCGGCTTCTGCCCAACCCGAGGCGGAAACCGCCGATGCAGCGCTGCAGCATATCGTTGACGGCTTTTTGCATTTTCATCATGAGATCTTTCCGCAACAGGAAGAACTCTTCAAGAAACTCGCCACGGCCCAGCGCCCGCGCGCCATGTTCATTGCGTGCGCCGATTCGCGCATCGTTCCCGAACTAATTACCCACAGCGCCCCCGGCGACCTGTTCGTGACCCGCAACGTCGGCAACGTCGTGCCACCTTACGGGCAAATGAACGGCGGCGTTTCCACGGCCATCGAGTACGCCGTGCTGGCCCTGGGAGTGCACCACATCATCATTTGCGGGCACTCCGATTGCGGCGCCATGCGCGCGGTACTCAACCCGCAGAGCCTGGAAAAGATGCCCACGGTCAAAGCCTGGCTGCGGCATGCCGAAGTGGCCAAGACCATGGTCCAGGAAAACTGCAACTGCGCCGATGAAAACGAAAGCATGCACATCCTCACCGAGGAAAATGTGATCGCCCAGTTGCAACACTTGCGCACGCACCCCTCGGTGGCTTCACGCATGGCCAATGGTCAGTTGTTCATCCACGGTTGGGTCTACAACATCGAAACCAGCGAAATAAAAGCCTACGACGCCGACAAGGGTTGTTTCCTGCCGCTCAATGGCAGCCTGCCTATTCCGGTCGCGACGCCCAAAGCGCGCTTCTAAATCCTCCTAAATACCCGTGTGGTTCAGTCGAGGCTGCCGATCAGGCAGCCTGGCTTCGCCATGCCTGAAGAAATCTTCGGGAGAATCATCATGCGTGCTGCGCAACTTAAAGCTGTGCTGCCACGGGAGCTATTGGCTTCGGTGGTTGTGTTTCTGGTCGCCCTGCCCCTGTGCATGGGCATCGCCATCGCTTCGGGACTGCCACCGGCCAAAGGCCTGATCACCGGGATCATCGGTGGACTGGTGGTCGGCTGGCTGGCCGGCTCGCCGTTGCAAGTCAGCGGCCCGGCGGCAGGCCTGGCGGTGCTGGTGTTCGAACTGGTTCGCCAGCATGGTGTGGCCATGCTCGGGCCGATCCTGCTGTTGGCGGGCTTTCTGCAACTGGTCGCCGGTCGGCTGAAACTGGGGTGCTGGTTTCGCGTGACAGCACCCGCCGTGGTCTACGGCATGCTCGCCGGGATCGGGGTGTTGATCGTCCTGTCACAGATACACGTGATGCTGGACGCCACGCCCAAGCCCTCGGGGCTGGATAACCTGGCAGCCTTCCCCGCCGCCGTGTCCCAGGCGTTGCCCTCCTTTGGCTGGCAGGCCGGTTTGCTCGGGCTGGGAACGATCGCGGTGATGTGGCTGTGGGAAAAGCTGCGCCCCCATTCCCTGCGCTTCGTGCCCGGCGCACTGCTAGGAGTCGGGATTGCCACCGTCGCCAGCCTGGTACTGGCGCTGCAAGTCAAACGGGTGGAAGTGCCGGCCAACCTGGCCGAAGCCATTGGCTGGCTGAAACCTGCGGACTTGCTGAACCTGGCGGACCCCACGCTGCTGATCGCGGCGTTCGCGGTAGCCTTCATCGCCAGCGCCGAAACCCTGCTGTCCGCCGCCGCGGTCGACCGCATGCACAGCGGCCAACGTTCGGACTTCGATCGCGAACTGTCTGCCCAGGGCGTCGGCAACATGCTTTGCGGATTGCTCGGCGCGTTGCCGATGACCGGGGTGATCGTCCGCAGTTCGGCCAACGTCCAGGCCGGTGCCACCACGCGCTACTCGACGATTTTCCACGGATTGTGGCTCCTGGCGTTCGTGATGTTGCTGTCGAGCGTGCTGCAAAGCATTCCGGTAGCGAGCCTGGCCGGTGTGTTGGTGTACACGGGTTTCAAGCTGGTCGATCTCAAGGCATTTCGCGGTTTGGGTCGCTATGGTCGCATGCCGATGTTCACATATGCCGCGACAGCGCTGGCGATCATCTTCACTGACCTGTTGACAGGCGTGCTGATCGGCTTCGGCTTGACCCTGGTGAAACTGGCGCTGAAAGCTTCTCGGCTGAAAATAAGCCTGATCGACCTGGCGCAGGACGGCGAAATGGAACTGCGCCTGGTAGGTGCGGCGACCTTTCTCAAGGTGCCGGCGCTGACCCGAGTACTGGGCAGCATTCCAGCGGGGGCGACGGTGCATGTGCCGCTCAATAACTTGAGCTACATCGATCACTCGTGCCTGGAGTTGCTGGAAGAATGGGGTCGGGCGAATGCGGCCAAAGGGTCAAGGCTGCTGATTGAGGCGCGGGGGTTGAAACGCAGGTTGGAGGGGCGGGTGCGGACCAACACCGGCGTAGGCTCCACCACCTGAAACTTGCAGGAGCCGGTTTGCTGGCGATCCAGGCGACGCGGTGTGTCAGGCAGACCGTGTCGTCTGGATCGCCAGCAAGCCGGCTCCTGCAGGGGATGGAGTCAGGCGACGGGCTGATCCAGCTCCAGGCCCACGCCCAGGCGACGGGACATGCACGGCCAGCGCTTCCAGGCAGCGCCGGTGTCCGGACTGCTGAGTTTCTCGCGGTAGGCCTCCACCGACTCCAGCGCAAAGCTCTCTTCGTTAAGCATCTCGTCGATGGCGTGATGCACAGCTTCATCAAGTTGGTTGGCAAATTCCTCACCGATCAATTGATGAGCAATCAGGTTGGCGACAGTCATGTCCAAGGGGATCAGTGGCTGGCCAAGATGCTTGATGTACAGGTCGTTGACCTCTTCGACGAACCGGTGTGCCAGATAGGCTTCGTCCAGCAGGCTGTCGAGCCCGACGTGCCCTGCCATGATCGCTGGCGGCTGGAGGAAGTACTGCTCGGCGATTTTCAGCACCGGTTTGATCTGTGACTCGATGCCCGCTTCCCTGGCAACTTCATTGGCTGCATCCAGCAGATCCGGAACTTCGTCGATGTAAGCGGCGACAAAACGCGTCAGCACGCCGTTGGCGTCCGCTTCCGGCAATTGGATAGCCGGGTGCAAATGAGGCAGCTTGGTTTCAAGTTGACGCGTCAGCAGGCCGGTCTCGGTTTCGTGTTGTTGGGCTTGTTGGATCTGCTCGCGCAATGCGGCGGTGTTCATGAAAACTCCAGGAAACAAAGGCAATGAAATAGGGAAGACATAACTTAGCTGGCTTACGAAAAATGCTAAGACGCATTTGTCATAATTATTTCATCCTTGAGACGCCTCCGTTATATCGGTTTGCCACCACTCGTCTGCATCCTTCTCCATTCGTGCCCTGCAACGCAAGTTAATGCTGTTTCAGTTGATTTACGCCAGCACATTGCGAGGTGGGAGTCGCTGTCTATACTCGGGTTGGAATGGAGTTAGCTGATGACGCCCGACTGCACTGCAGCAAGGCCCGGCGATTCAAGTTCGTAGTCTGATGCAGCCGCTCCCTTGCCGCAGGTGAAAGCCGGCGGGATAACAAGAACGATAAGGGGAACCCGCAATGATGCGACATCCACATGTCTGGATGGGCCTCCTGTTGTGGTCGATTTTCAGTCAGGCGCAAGCGGCCTGGACTGTGAATATGGCGCCTGGAGCGACTGAAATCAGTCACGCTGTGTTTGACCTGCACATGACCATTTTCTGGATCTGTGTAGTGATCGGCATCATCGTCTTTGGCGCCATGTTCTGGTCGATGATCCTCCATCGCCGCTCAACCGGGCAGGTGGCGGCAAAATTTCATGAAAGTACCACCGTCGAAATCCTCTGGACCATCGTGCCCTTCGTGATCCTGGTGGCCATGGCGGTTCCGGCGACCGCCACCCTGATCAAGATGTACGACGCCAGTGAGCCGGATATCGATATCCAGGTCACCGGCTATCAGTGGAAATGGCACTACAAATACCTCGGCCAGGACGTCGAGTTCTTCAGCAACCTGGCCACTCCCGCCGATCAGATCCACAACAAGGAAGCCAAGACCGAGCACTACCTGCTCGAGGTCGACAAGCCCCTGGTGCTGCCGATCGGCGCCAAGGTGCGCTTCCTGGTGACCTCCGCCGACGTGATCCACTCCTGGTGGGTGCCGGCCTTCGCGGTCAAGCGCGATGCGATCCCGGGGTTCGTCAATGAAGCCTGGACCCGTGTCGAAAAACCCGGCATCTACCGCGGTCAATGCGCCGAGCTGTGCGGCAAGGACCACGGGTTCATGCCGATCGTGGTCGAGGTCAAGGAAAAGGCCGACTACGAAAAATGGCTGGGCGAGCGCAAGGCTGAAGCCGCACAACTCAAGGAGCTGACCAGCAAGGAATGGACCCTCGACGAGCTCAAGGAGCGCGGCGACAAGGTCTATCACACCGCCTGCGTGGCCTGTCACCAGGCCGAGGGTCAAGGGCTGCCGCCGATGTTCCCGGCACTCAAGGGCTCGAAAATCGCCACCGGACCCATCAAGGATCACCTGAGCATTGTCTTCCACGGCAAGCCTGGTACCGCCATGGCGGCGTTCGGCAAGCAACTGTCGGAAGTCGATATCGCAGCGGTCGTGACCTACGAGCGTAACGCCTGGGGCAACAATAAGGGCGACATGGTCACCCCTAAAGAAGTGCTGGAGCTGAAACAGGCGGAAAGCAAATGACCCGGTCTATTGCGCACCCAAGGAATCGGTCGGGGCATCGCGCCCCGGCCTGCCCAGCTCATCTGTTTGCAGGAGACAGGACATGACTGTTGTAGTCGATGACCATGTTCATACCGGCGCGGCCCACGACCACGCCCACGGCCCTGCCAAAGGCCTGATGCGCTGGGTGCTGACCACCAACCACAAGGACATCGGTACGCTGTACCTGTGGTTTGCGTTCTCCATGTTCCTGCTGGGCGGCTCGTTCGCGATGGTGATCCGCGCCGAACTGTTCCAGCCAGGGCTGCAGATCGTCCAGCCGGAATTCTTCAACCAGATGACCACCATGCACGGCCTGGTGATGGTCTTCGGTGCGGTGATGCCGGCCTTTGTCGGCCTCGCCAACTGGATGGTCCCGCTGATGATCGGCGCACCCGACATGGCGTTGCCACGGATGAACAACTTCAGCTTCTGGCTGTTGCCGGCGGCATTCATCCTGCTGGTTTCGACCCTGTTCACCCCGGGTGGCGGACCCAACTTCGGCTGGACGTTCTACGCGCCACTGTCGACGACCTACGCACCGGAAAGCGTGACGTTCTTCATCTTCGCCATCCACTTGATGGGGATCAGTTCGATCATGGGGGCGATCAACGTTATCGCGACCATTCTCAATCTGCGCGCCCCCGGCATGACGCTGATGAAAATGCCGCTGTTCGTCTGGACCTGGCTGATCACCGCGTTCCTGCTGATCGCGGTGATGCCGGTACTGGCCGGATGCGTGACGATGATGCTGATGGACATTCACTTCGGCACCAGTTTTTTCAGTGCCGCTGGCGGCGGTGACCCCGTGCTGTTCCAGCACGTGTTCTGGTTCTTCGGCCACCCCGAGGTGTACATCATGATCCTGCCGGCCTTCGGTGCCGTCAGCTCGATCATTCCGGCCTTTTCGCGCAAGCCATTGTTCGGCTACACCTCGATGGTCTACGCCACGGCGAGTATCGCGTTCCTGTCGTTCATCGTCTGGGCGCACCACATGTTCGTGGTCGGCATTCCACTGGTGGGCGAGCTGTTCTTCATGTACGCCACCTTGCTGATCGCGGTGCCCACCGGGGTCAAGGTGTTCAACTGGGCCAGTACCATGTGGCAAGGCTCGCTGACCTTCGAAACGCCCATGCTGTT
The DNA here is from genome assembly GCF_035064975.1 of Pseudomonas sp. YuFO20. Taxonomy (NCBI): domain Bacteria; kingdom Pseudomonadati; phylum Pseudomonadota; class Gammaproteobacteria; order Pseudomonadales; family Pseudomonadaceae; genus Pseudomonas; species Pseudomonas sp. YuFO20. Next base: position 44,231 of record NZ_JAXDEO010000032.1, on the reverse strand, counting down.
TGCCGTGGCGTTCGTGATCCTGTTCTCCATCGGCGGTTTCTCGGGGCTGATGCTGGCCATCGCACCCGCGGATTTCCAGTACCAGGACACCTACTTCGTGGTCGCACACTTCCACTACGTACTGGTGCCCGGCGCCATCTTCGGGATCTTCGCCTCGGCCTACTACTGGATGCCGAAATGGACCGGTCACATGTACGACGAAACCCTCGGCAAGCTGCATTTCTGGCTGTCGTTCATCGGCATGAACATGGCCTTCTTCCCGATGCACTTCGTAGGGTTGGCAGGCATGCCGCGGCGGATTCCGGACTACAACCTGCAATTCGCCGACTTCAACATGGTGTCGTCGATCGGCGCCTTCATGTTCGGCGCCACGCAGATTTTCTTCCTGTTCATAGTGATCAAGACCATCCGCGGCGGCCCGCCAGCACCGGCCAAACCGTGGGATGGGGCTGAGGGTCTGGAATGGAGCATCCCGTCGCCGGCGCCGTATCACACCTTCACCACGCCGCCGGAAGTGAAATGAACACCTTGCCCTTTGTGGGAGCGGGCTTGCTCGCGAAGAACGATAACGCGGTTTGCCTGTTGAACCGCAGTGCCTGCTTCGCGAGCAAGCCCGCTCCCACATTGGTTTGTGTTGAGGTTTGGAATCATGGCTGATTCAATTTCGATGAAGAAGCTCGTCACTCGCCTATTGCTCGTGGTGGTAGCGATGTTTGTCTTCGGCTTTGCCCTGGTGCCGATCTACGACGTGATGTGCAAGGCATTCGGCATCAATGGCAAGACCGCCGGGCAGTATGAGGGCGAACAGACGGTCGATACCTCGCGGCAGGTTCGCGTGCAGTTCCTGTCGACCAATTCCGCCGACATGTCCTGGGATTTCTATCCCAAGCACGATGAATTGACGGCCAACCCCGGGGCGGTGAACGAGATGATCTTCATCGCGCACAACCCCACCGACAAGCCGATGAGCGCCCAGGCGGTTCCGAGCATCGCGCCCAGCGCGGCAGCGGCGTACTTCCACAAGACCGAATGCTTCTGCTTTACCCAACAAGTGCTGCAGCCCGGTCAACGGATCGAGATGCCGGTACGTTTCATCGTTGACCGTGACATGCCCAAGGATGTGAAGCACCTGACGCTGTCCTACACGCTGTTCGATATCACCGCCCGACATCCACCGGTCGCAGTCAATACTGGCGGTTGAGCGTGCCCGATAAGGAGAACAATAAATGGCAACTCATGAACATTATTACGTTCCGGCCCAGAGCAAATGGCCGATCATCGCCACGGTCGGGATGTTCGTCACAGTGCTCGGCCTGGCCACCTGGTTCAACGATCTGAAAGCGGCGCGGCCGGAATCCCACGGGCCGCTGATCTTTTTCGTTGGCGGCCTGCTGCTGGCCTACATGCTCTTTGGCTGGTTCGGTACGGTGATCAAGGAAAGTCGCAGCGGCTTGTACAGCGCGCAGATGGATCGCTCGTTCCGCTGGGGCATGAGCTGGTTCATTTTCTCGGAGGTGATGTTCTTCATCGCTTTTTTCGGCGCTCTGTTTTATGTGCGCCATGTGTCCGGCCCGGCACTCGGCGGTGAAGGCGCCAAAGGCCTGGCTCATATGCTCTGGCCGAATTTCCAGTTCACCTGGCCGCTGCTGAATAACCCGGATTCCAAACTCTTTCCGCCGCCCAAGGAAGTCATCAGCCCCTGGGGCCTGCCGCTGCTCAACACGGTTTTGCTGGTGAGTTCCAGCGTGACCGTGACCATCGCCCACCATGCCTTGAAAAAGGGCCATCGCGGCGCGCTGAAAATCTGGCTGGCGCTCACCGTGCTGCTGGGTTGTGCCTTCCTCGGCTTCCAGGCCGAAGAGTACATCCATGCCTACCATGAACTGGGCCTGACCCTGGGTTCAGGCATCTACGGCGCCACGTTCTTCATGCTCACGGGGTTTCACGGCGCGCATGTGACGATCGGCACCATCATCCTGTTCGTGATGCTGATGCGGGTCATGCGTGGACACTTCGACAACGAGCACCAGTTTGCCTTCGAGGCTGCGAGTTGGTACTGGCACTTCGTGGATGTGGTGTGGATCGGGCTGTTCGTTTTCGTCTATGTGCTTTAAGAGCAGCTGCAAGCTACGAGCTACGAGCTAGAAGCTTGAAGCTTGAAGCTCGCGCTTTGCGCGCCCTACCAAGGGGCATGGGAAACCAGCTGGCCGCTGAAAAAACCCCAGGCGATCAAGCCGACGGTAATGGCGGCCAGCGCGACACGAACACTCAAGGCAATGACGAGGCGGTTCGAACTGCTGTCGTCCTTGACCAGAAAAAACAGGCCGCTGAACAGGCTGACAACCGTGGCAATCAGCATCAGGACGATGGCTGTTTTGAGCATGGTGGGACTCCGGGGGACAAGCGATGCACTTGAGTATAGCTATCGCGACGACCGACTTTCTGGCCAGGCCATGAAGCGCTTTCGGCCGGGCATCATTCCGACACTGGTGGTGGCGCTGTTGCTGCCACTGCTGGTGTCGCTCGGGTTCTGGCAATTGAGTCGGGGCGCGGAGAAAAGCGCGCTGCTGCAAAGCTACACCGAGCGCCGGGCCGCCGAACCGATGGCCAGCACCGAGCTGCAACACACCGCAGATCCGGCCTTCCGCCGGGTTCACCTGCACGGCCAGTTCGACGCCGGCCACAGCCTGTTGCTGGATAACCGCCAGCGCGATGGCAAGGTCGGGGTTGAATTGTTGCAACCGTTTCACGATCAAGCCACCGGGCTGTGGCTGCTGGTCAACCGCGGCTGGCTGCCGTGGCCGGACCGCCGTACACCGCCACAATTCACGACGCCCGACACCCTCTTGAGTCTCGACGCCTGGGTCTACGTGCCTCCCGGCGCCACTTTCCAGCTCCACGCTGACCCCAATACCCGTACCTGGCCAAAACTGCTGACGGCCATTGATCCGAACGCTCTCTGGAAAGCCCTGGACCGCGAAGGCTACGCCTACGAATTACGCGCAGAAACCGGACCCGCCACGTACCAGGCCGATTGGCCAGTCGTGGCCATGGGCCCGGAAAAACACCTCGCTTATGCCGTGCAGTGGTTCGCCCTGGCGATCGCCCTGTTCGGTCTTTATCTCTACCTCGGCTGGCACAACGCAAAGGAGAAACACCATGGGAGCGGCCATGAATCCACCCAGCATGTCTGAGGCCAAAACGCCGGCGAGTCGGCGCAAGGGTCGCCTGCAACTGCTGCTGATTGTGCTCGGGGTGATCGGTCCGATGATCCTCGCCACCGGCATGTACAAACTGCAGTTCTGGGTGCCGGAGGGTCGCAGTTACCACGGCGAACTGATCGGCAACGGCCAGACCCGCGCCAACCTTGGCGTGCAGGCCGATGAACAACGCTGGCAGTTGCTGGTGACCGCACCCAAGGAGTGTGCGGTGGACTGTCAGCAACTGGTGTACCTGGCACGGCAGGTCCAGATCGGCCTGGGCCGCGATGCCGGGCGCGCCAGCCATGCCATTGCCGTCGCGCAGCCGCTGGGCACTGATTACGACGCCAAGTTGACGCGGGAGTATCCTCAACTGCAGCGCTATCCGCTGGACGTGAACACCTTCAACAAAACCACCGGTGGCAAGGCGGTGCCACAGCTGTGGATCATCGACCCCCACGGCAATCTGGTGCTGCGCTACGACCCGTCAGTCAAAGGCAAGGACCTGCTCAACGACCTGCGTCACCTGTTGAAACTGTCGAACATCGGATGAGGGCATCGTCATGGCCAAGCCTGGATTTCGCCTCGCGTTGTTTGCCACCTTGCTGGCACTGATTGTGGTGTTGCTCGGGGCTTATACCCGCCTGACCCACGCAGGCCTGGGCTGCCCGGACTGGCCCGGCTGCTATGGCTTTATCAGCGTGCCGAAAAGCGAAGCGCAATTGGCCCATGCCGAATTGCATTTCCCGGACACGCCCGTCGAAGCCCATAAAGGCTGGAATGAGATGATCCACCGCTACTTCGCCGGCACGCTGGGGCTGCTGATCTCGGTGTTGGCCGGTCGGGCCTGGGTCCATCGCCGGCATCCGGGGCAACCGGTGAAGCTGCCGTTGTTCCTGCTGGCGGTGGTACTCGCCCAGGCGGCGTTCGGCATGTGGACGGTGACGCTCAAGCTCTGGCCGCAAGTGGTCACCGGGCATCTGCTGGGCGGCTTTGCGACCTTGAGCCTGCTGTTCCTGCTGACCTTGCGCCTGTCCGGCGTATTGCCGGCGCTGACGGTGCCGCGGCGCTTGCAGTACTGGGCGACTGCCGGGTTGTTGCTGGTGATCGGGCAAATTGCCCTCGGCGGTTGGGTGAGTTCCAACTACGCCGCTGTGGCCTGTATCGACTTTCCGACCTGCCATGGTCAATGGCTGCCGCCAGCCGACTTTGCCAATGGTTTTCACCTGACCCAACACATCGGCCCGAACTACCTCGGCGGGCAACTGGACAGCGACGCTCGCACCGCCATACACCTGACTCACCGTATCGGCGCGCTGCTGGTCACGCTGGTGCTGCTCGGCCTGGCGTGGCAACTGAAAGTCGTGGGCATGACGCGCCTGGCGGGGCTGGTGCTGATCGCCCTCGCCGCGCAAATCACCCTGGGAATCAGCAACGTGCTGTTTCATCTGCCGCTGCCAGTGGCCGTCGCCCACAACGCCGGGGGCGCGGCACTGCTGCTGACGATGGTGCTGGTCAACTATCACGCCCGGACCAGCCTGGTTCGGGTCAAGCAGCCGACTCGCTGGCGCTTCAGCCCGCGTAAACATTCAGCCGGGCCCATAACAATAAAAGGAGAGATGCCATGGCGATTCTGATCGGCGCGCGTCACAGCCAGGCGATCTGGCGTGACTATCTGGAGCTGACCAAACCGAAAGTGGTGGTGCTGATGCTCATCACTTCGCTGGTGGGGATGTTCCTCGCGACGCGCGCCGGAGTGCCATGGACGGTGCTGGTGTTCGGTAACCTGGGCATTGCCCTGTGTGCAGGCGGTGCGGCGGCGGTCAACCATGTGGTGGACCGGCGGATCGATGCGGTCATGGCACGCACCCACAAGCGGCCGCTGGCTGAAGGCCGGGTGTCTCCGGCCGCCGCGCTGACCTTTGCCCTGGTGCTGGCGCTGCTCGGCCAGGCCTTGTTGCTGGCCTTCACCAACCCACTGACAGCATGGCTGACACTCGCCTCCCTGCTCGGCTACGCGGTGGTCTACACCGGTTTCCTCAAGCGCGCGACGCCGCAGAACATCGTCATCGGAGGCCTGGCCGGTGCCGCCCCACCGCTGCTCGGCTGGACCGCCGCCACCGGACACGTCAGTGCCGAACCGCTGCTGCTGGTGCTGATCATCTTCGCCTGGACCCCGCCGCACTTCTGGGCGCTGGCCATCCATCGCAAGGAGGAATATGCCAAGGCCGACATCCCGATGCTGCCGGTGACCCACGGCGAGCACTACACCAAAATCCACATCCTGCTTTACACCTGCGCGCTGTTGGCCGTCAGCCTAATGCCCTACGTGATCCACATGAGCGGCCTGCTCTACCTGGTCTGCGCCATCGGTCTTGGCGCCAGATTCCTGCAATGGGCCGTGGTGCTGTACCGTGGCACTCGGCCGCACGCGGCGATCAACACCTTCAAGTACTCTATCTACTACTTGTTCCTGCTGTTTATCGCCCTGCTCGTTGACCACTACTTATTGTTGAATCTATGACCCGAACCCAGAAAACCATCTTCATCCTTGTCGCCCTGATCGCGCTGGTCCTGGGCCTGACCATCAATAAAGTGCTGTCCGGCAAAGGCCAGGGCGACCCGACGGCACTGATCGACGCCGGGATCATCCTGCTGCCGCAAAGCCGCAACCTGCCGAGCGTGACCATGACCGACCAGGACGGCAAGCCGGTGGCGGTCAACGAACTCAAAGGCAAGTGGTCGCTGCTGTTCTTCGGCTACACCTTCTGCCCGGACATCTGCCCGACCACCCTCGCCCAACTGCGCCAAATCAAGAGTGAACTGCCGCCCGAGGCGGTGGACAAGTTGCAGATCGTTTTGGTCAGCGTCGATCCCAACCGCGATACGCCCAAGCAGCTCAAGCAGTACCTGGGTTACTTCGATCCACAGTTTGTCGGCCTGACCCCGACTTCTATTGAAGACCTGCAGAAAGTGGCCAACGCCGTGAGCATTCCGTTCATTCCTGCCGATACCAGCAAGCCGAACTACACCGTCGACCACAGTGGCAACCTTGCTGTCATCGGGCCGGACGGAACCCAGCGCGGGTTTATTCGGGCGCCGTTGAACAATGTGAAGCTGGTGGCGCAATTGCCGGTGATGCTTAACCGTCAGTGAGAACACCACGCAACCTGTAGGAGTCCGGCTTGCCGGCGAAGGGGCCCGTGAGATCGCCTTCGCCGGCAAGCCGGGCTCCTACAAGGGCAGTGTTTCAGGCGAAAAAAAGGGGCGCATTCAATGCACCCCTTTTTTTCGTCATAGCTACAAATCAGAACGCCGGCACGACCGCGCCTTTGTACTTCTCGAGGATGAAAGCCTTCACTTCCGGACTGTGCAGGGCAGCGACCAGCTTCTTCATCGCTTCGCTGTCCTTGTCGTCCGGGCGGGCGACCAGGATGTTCACGTAAGGCGAGTCGCTGCCTTCGATGACCAGCGCGTCCTTGGACGGATCGAGCTTGGCTTCCAGCGCGTAGTTGGTGTTGATCAGCGCCAGGTCGACCTGGGTCAGTACACGCGGAATGGTCGCGGCTTCGAGCTCACGGAACTTCAGGTTCTTCGGGTTCTCGGTAATGTCCTTGACCGTGGACAGGATGTTGTTCGAATCCTGCAACTTGATCACACCGGCCTTGGCCAGCAGCAGCAGCGCACGGCCGCCGTTGGTGGCGTCGTTCGGGATCACCACGGTGGCGGTGCTTGGCAGTTCTTCCAGGGTCTTGTACTTGCTGGAGTAAGCGCCCAGGGGTTCCAGGTGCACGCCGGCAACCGAAATCAGGTTAGTGCCCTTGGCCTTGTTGAACTCATCCAGGTATGGCTGGTGCTGGAAGAAGTTGGCGTCCAGGCGTTTTTCCGCGACCTGCACGTTCGGCTGGATGTAGTCGGTGAAGACCTTGACCTTGAGGTCGACGCCTTGCTGGGCCAGTGCCGGTTTGACGAACTCGAGGATTTCCGCGTGCGGAACCGGAGTCGCCGCGACAGTCAGGGTGTCGGCGGCATGGGCGGAAAAGGCTGCAACGGCAGCGAACGCGACGAGTAGTTTTTTCATTCAGCTAACTCCTTGTGGGTACCCGCTTGCGGCGCCCGTTTGGCGCCTGCCAGCGAATGGCCGGCTCATTGATCATTAACGAGAGCTTTTTATTTCCGGGAAAAATGCACAACCAGCTTGTCGCCGACGGTTTGCAGGACCTGCACCAGCACCAGCAGCAACACGACCGTGACCACCATTACATCAGTCTGGAAACGCTGGTAACCGAAGCGGATCGCCAGGTCACCCAGGCCACCGGCACCGACCACACCGGCCATTGCCGTGTAGGACACCAGTGTAATGGCTGTCACCGTAATCGCTGCGAAGATGCCCGGGCGGGCTTCGGGCAGCAAGGCATTGGTGATGATCTGCCGCGTCGTTGCGCCCATGGCCTGGGTCGCCTCGATGATGCCGCGATCCACTTCACGCAACGCGGTTTCCACCAGTCGCGCGAAGAACGGTGTGGCACCGACCACCAGCGGCGGGATTGCACCGGCGACGCCGAGGGAAGTCCCGGTGATCAACACGGTGAACGGAATCATCACGATCAGCAGGATGATGAACGGCAGCGAACGCAGAATGTTCACCACCAGGGACAACATCGCGTACACGCCCTTGGCTTCCAGCAACTGACGCGGGCTGCAGAGGAACAGCAGCACACCCAGGGGCAGGCCCAGCAACACGGTGAACAACAGCGAACCACCGAGCATCAGCAAGGTGTCGCCGGTGGCCAGCCAGATTTCGAACCAGTCGATATTGGCGAAGAAAGTTGTCAGGGCTTCCATTAGCGCAGCACCTCCATGTGGACGTCGGCCGCGGTGAAGCGGGCGAAGGCCGCTTCCATGTCACCGCCGGTCACGGCCAGGGTCAGTTGCCCGTAAGGGATGTCCTTGATGCGGTCGATACGACCGGCCAGGATGCTGTAGTCCACACCGGTTTCCCGAGCGACGGTACCCAGCAGCGGAGCGTAGGTCGCTTCGCCCTGGAAGGTCAGACGCACGATGCGGCCTGGCACGTGAGCGAAGTCGTCGCGCTGTTCGCCTTCGTCGATCTGCTCGTCTTCTTGCACGAAGCGCTTGGTCGTCGGGTGTTTTGGATGCAGGAACACCTCGGCCACCGTGCCTTGCTCGACGATCACGCCAGCATCCATCACCCCGACCTGGTCGCAGACCCGGCGAATCACGTCCATTTCATGGGTGATCAGCACGATGGTCAGCTTCAGCTCGCGATTGATTTCGGCCAGCAGTTGCAGGACCGACGCCGTGGTTTGCGGGTCGAGGGCGCTGGTGGCTTCATCGCACAGCAGGATTTTCGGCTTGGTCGCCAGGGCGCGGGCAATGCCGACGCGCTGCTTCTGGCCGCCGGACAATTGCGCCGGGTACTTGTTGGCGTGGTCGGACAGACCGACCCGGGCCAGCAACTCGGCAACACGCTGATTGATCTCGGCGCGGGACATTTCACCCGCCAGCGTCAGTGGCAGGGCCACGTTGTCGGCAACGGTCTTGGATGCCAGCAGGTTGAAGTGCTGGAAAATCATGCCGACCTGCTGACGGAAACGGCGCAGCCCGTTGGCGTCGAGCGCCGTGACTTCTTCGCCATCGACGATGATCTTGCCGCCACTGGAGTTTTCCAGGCGATTGATCAGACGCAGCAGGGTACTTTTTCCCGCACCGGAATGGCCGATCAGACCAAAAACCTGACCGTTCTCTATCGTCAGACTGGTCGGATGCAGGGCGGGGATATCCTTACCGGCGACGCGGTAGGTTTTATGGACGTTTTGAAACTCGATCACGTAGCGAACCTTGTGGGGCGCGTTGGAATAGGATCAGCGGTTAGCCGGGCGCGCATTTTAGCCTGTCCGTATAGCAGTTCTTAGCATTTATTTTGCATTCGACCAGTCATTTGGCAATAACGCGATCAAAGGTCAGATAAAAGGAACGGCGCAAAACAACATCAGTCACTAATAAGGTCACTCGAAAAAAACCCGAGGAGTCTTGCCTGATGAGTACGAAGAAGCCTGCCGCCCCTAAAAGCGCACTGGCCGGGACCGATACCCCGGACCGCAGCAACACCAACACCAAGCTCGATAGCCTGGAAACATTTCGCTCCGACGCCACCGGTCAGGCCTTGCGTACCAATCAAGGCGTGAAGGTGGCAGACAATCAGAACACCTTGAAAGCAGGCGCCCGTGGGCCGTCGCTGCTGGAAGATTTCATCATGCGTGAGAAGATCACGCATTTTGACCATGAGCGCATCCCGGAGCGCATCGTGCATGCCCGCGGCACCGGTGCCCATGGTTTCTTCCAGTCCTACGAGAATCACTCCGTACTGACCAAGGCCGGTTTCCTGCAAGATCCTGCAAAGAAAACGCCGGTGTTCGTGCGTTTTTCTACTGTGCAGGGGCCCCGTGGCTCAGGCGATACCGTTCGAGACGTACGCGGTTTCGCCGTGAAGTTTTTCACCGATGAAGGCAACTTCGATCTGGTGGGCAACAACATGCCGGTGTTTTTCATTCAGGACGCCATCAAGTTCCCCGACTTTGTCCACGCAGTAAAACCCGAGCCTCACAACGAAATCCCTACTGGCGGCTCGGCCCACGATACGTTCTGGGACTTTGTCTCGCTGCAACCCGAATCCGCCCACATGGTGATCTGGGCCATGTCCGACCGGGCCATCCCGAAAAGCCTGCGTAGCATGCAAGGCTTCGGCGTGCACACTTTTCGCCTGATCAACGCCGAAGGAAAGTCGCGCTTCGTCAAATTCCACTGGCGCCCTGCCGCCGGGACCTGCTCGCTGGTGTGGGATGAGGCGCAGAAACTGGCGGGCAAGGACACCGACTATCACCGTCGCGATCTCTGGGAAGCCATCGAGATGGGCGACTACCCGGAATGGGAACTGGGCGTACAGGTGATTGAGGAGGAAAACGAACACGCCTTCGATTTCGACATCCTCGACCCCACCAAGCTGATTCCTGAAGAGCTCGTGCCCATCACGCCGCTGGGGAAGATGACGCTCAACCGCAACCCGGACAACTTCTTCGCTGAAACCGAGCAGGTGGCTTTCTGCCCGGGGCACATCGTGCCCGGGATCGACTTCTCCAACGATCCGCTGCTGCAAGGTCGGCTGTTTTCCTACACCGACACGCAGATCAGCCGACTCGGTGGGCCAAACTTTCACGAAATCCCGATCAACCGTCCGGTAGCCCCCTTCCACAACGGCCAGCGTGATGCGTTGCATCGCACCACCATCGACAAGGGGCGCGCGTCCTACGAACCAAACTCGATCGATGGCGGCTGGCCGAAAGAGACGCCCGCGGCCGCACAGGATGGCGGCTTCGAGAGTTACCAGGAGCGCATCGACGCCAACAAGATTCGTCAGCGCAGCGAGTCATTCGGCGACCACTTCTCCCAGGCTCGGCTGTTTTTCCACAGCATGAGCAAGCACGAGCAGGAGCACATCATTTCGGCGTACAGCTTTGAGCTGGGCAAGGTCGAACGGGAATTCATCCGCGCACGCGAGGTGAACGAGATCCTGGCCAACATCGATCTGGAACTGGCCAAGCGCGTGGCGCAAAACCTTGGCCTGCCGGCACCCAAAGCCGGAACGGTCGACGTACCGAAGATCTCGTTGGATCGTTCGCCAGCCCTGAGCCAGGCCAACTTGCTGCCGGGGGACATCAAGACCCGGAAAGTAGCGATTCTCGCGGCCAACGGCGTCGATGGCAATGCGGTCGATGCGATGAAAAAAGCCCTGGAAGCCGAAGGTGCACACGCCAAACTGCTCGGGCCCACCTCGGCGCCGGTCACCACTGCTGACGGCAAGATGCTGCCGGTGGATGCGTCGATGGAGGGCTTGCCGTCCATTGCGTTCGATGCGGTATTCGTGCCCGGAGGCGCGGCCTCGATCAAGGCGCTGAGCACCGACGGCGTGGCGTTGCATTATCTGCTTGAAGCCTACAAACACTTGAAGGCAATTGCCCTGCACGGCGAGGCGAAGCAACTGCTGGATGTGTTGAAACTGGAGGCTGATGCGGGATTGATCGTGGGAGCGGACGCCAAGTTGGCCAAGCCGTTTTTTGCGGCGATCGGCCAGCATCGGGTTTGGGACAGGGAGCCTAAGGCTAAAGCGATTCCGGCCTGACCCCTTCGCGAGCAAGCCCGCTCCTACATTGGATTCGTGACCGACACGGAACCAATGGGGGAGCGGGCTTGCTCGCGTAGCTTTTTACGGTTTGCGAGGGCTCAAGACCATCTGCGCCGGAACGCTGCGAATGATCTGCCGCTCCAGATTCAAATCAAACTTCGGATCGAGCTTTTTCACCCGCTTGGTCAGCAAGTTAGCCAACCATGGGTAATCATCGGTACGCGGCGCCTGAATGCTCACATCACACTGAAAATTCACCACATCGGCGGCGATAGCGTCCAGTTGGCGACGTAGTTTGGCCATATCATTGATATTCAACGCAACCGTCGTGCTCTCCGCCGTCAGGTCGATGACCTTGGCTTTTGGCTGGGCTTCGGCGGCTTTCAGCGCTGCTTCGGCTTTTTCCAGTTCAGCCTTGCGGGCCTCGGCGATGGCGCCATTGACCCCGCCGGTCAGTGCCGGCGCCTTGGGCATCAGCACACGGGCTCGGCTCAGGGCGGTGGCGGCGGCGTTCACATCGCCTTTTTGCAACACGATCTGGCTGCGCAGCAGATAGGCTTCGGCCAGCTGACGCTGATATTGCTCAAGGGATTGATCGTTGGGTGAATCGGCCTGCAATGCCGCCAACTGACCCTCGGCCGTGGCCAGTTCGCTGCTGGCCAGACTTTGTTCCAGCTGTGCAATGGCCGTAGCCCGCGCATCCGGGACCTCGGGGGCCGGTGGCGTGCTTTGGCAGGCGCCCAGCAGCAAAGAAAATGCGACAAGGAGCAGATAACGGGAGGCGAACGACTTCATTCCTGCGACTCTCTATTTGCGCAAAAAACGAGCAAGTCTACACCCCTCGACGGGGCAGAACAAAACTCAGCAGAAACAGCGCGGCGGCTGTCACTACGATCGATGGGCCCGCCGGGGTGTCCTTGAACCAGGACATCGCCAATCCGCCACATACGGCGAGTACGCCCAGCAGGCTCGCACCCAGTGCCATTTGCTCCGGTGAGCGGGCGTGCCGTTGTGCCGCAGCCGCCGGAATGATCAACAACGACGTGATCAGCAACACGCCGACGATTTTCATCGCCACCGCAATCACCACGGCGATCAACAGCATCAGCGCCAGGCGCAAACCCGCCACCGGCAGCCCTTCGACCCTCGCCAACTCTTCGTGCACAGTGATTGCCAGCAATGGCCGCCACAATGTCACCAGCAACGCCAGCACCCCCGCGCTACCCCCGAGGATCCACGCCAGATCGGTCGGACTGATCGCCAGCAAGTCACCGAACAGATAGGCCATCAGGTCGATCCGCACTTCGTGCATGAAGCTTAGTACCACCAGGCCTAAAGAGAGGGTGCTGGGTGCGAGAATACCCAAAAGCGTGTCGGAGGCCAGCGGCTGGCGTTGTTGCAAGGTCACCAGCAACACCGCCAGCAACAAGCAGCCGACGGTCACGGCCACGGTCGGGCTGACATCCAGCAGAAAACCCAGCGCCACGCCGAGCAATGCCGCGTGAGACAGGGTGTCGCCGAAATAGGCCATGCGCCGCCAGACCACGAAGGAACCCAAGGGGCCCGCCACAACCGCCAGGGCCAGACCTGCAAGCAGGGCGTAGAGCAGAAAATCAGCCATGCTTGCAGCTATCTCCATGAACATGGGTATGGCCCGAGGGGGGCGCCTTGACCACCGAGCCGTGCAAATCGTGGGCGTGGTCGTGATGGTGGTGATAAATCGCCAGGCTTTGTGCGTTTTTTCCGAATAGTTCGACGAAGGCCGGATCGCCGCTGACCTGCTCGGGGTGGCCGGAGCAGCAGACATGGCGATTCAGGCAAACCACCTGGTCCGTGGTGCTCATCACCAGGTGCAGATCGTGAGAAACCATCAACACGCCGCAGCCGTGACGGTCTCGCAGGCGGGTGATCAGGCTATAGAGTTCTGCCTGACCGGCCACGTCGACGCCTTGGACCGGTTCGTCGAGCACCAGCAATTGCGGCTCGCGCAACAAGGCCCGGGCCAACAGGACGCGCTGCATTTCACCGCCGGAAACACTTTGCACGGGGCTATCGATCACCTGTTCGGCGCCGACTTCCTTGAGCGCGGCCAAGGCCATCGCCCGGTCCACACCCGGCACCAGGCGCAGGAAGCGCAGGACCGAGAGCGGCAGGGTCGGATCGACATGCAGTTTTTGCGGCATGTAGCCCACCCGCAGTTTCGGCTTGCGCCAGACGCTGCCGCTGTCGGGTTTCAGCAGGCCGAGCACGGCACGCACCAGAGTGGTCTTGCCGGCGCCATTGGGGCCGATCAGGGTCACGATCTGCCCTGGTTCGACGCTCAATTCGATGTTATCCAGCACAGGTTGGCCGGCAAAGGTGACGGCAACCTGCTCGAGGCGGATCAGCGCGTTACTCATCAGGCCCCCTGGCAACCCGAACAGAGACCGATCACTTCAACGGTCTGGCCTTCGACGACAAACCCGACGTCCCTGGCGCTGGCGATGATCGCGTCGCTGATGGATTTCTGTTCGAGTTCGATGGCAGCGTGGCATTCACGGCAGATCAGGAACTGGCCCTGGTGGGCGTGCGCCGGGTGATTGCAGCCAATGAAGGCATTGAGCGAGGAGATGCGGTGTACCAGACCGTTTTCCAAAAGGAAGTCCAGCGCGCGGTAGACCGTGGGGGGTGCAGCCCGGCGCCCGTCCTGCTCACTGAGGACCGCGAGAATGTCGTAGGCCCCCAGCGGTTTATGGCTTTGCCACACCAGTTCCAGCACCCGCCGACGCAACGCGGTCAGGCGCAAGCCTTTGCGTGCGCACAAGGCATCGGCCTCAGACAGAGCGCTGTGAACGCAATGAGAGTGGTCGTGGGGACGACTTGCAATCGGTGTTTTAGGCATGAGCGGCGACGAATTTTGTGAGAGACGTTATTATATTACCCGTTCTCGCCTCTTCGAGTGGTCATCGTGTCCCGACTTTTTTCCATCTTTGTCGCTTTTTTTGCAAGTTTCCTGCTGCTCGGTTCGGCGCAAGCCGAGGTCAAGGTCCTCACCAGCATCAAGCCGCTACAGCTGATCGCCGCTGCCGTACAGGACGGCGTGGCGATTCCGGAAGTCCTGCTGCCACCCGGCGCCTCGCCGCATAACTATGCCCTGCGCCCGTCCGACGTACGGAGGGTGCAATCGGTGGATCTGCTGTACTGGATCGGTCCGGACATGGAAGGTTTCATGCCGCGAGTGCTCAATGGTCGTACCTTGCCGAGCGTTGCCGTGCAGGACCTTCCTGGCCTGAAACTGCGACATTTCGCCGAGGACAACCACTCCCATGCCGAAGAAACCGACGAACATGACCACGACCATCGCCCAGGTACTCTGGATGCGCATTTGTGGTTATCGCCGGTCAACGCCCGGGTCATCGCGGCGAAAATGGCTGCGGATCTGAGTGCCGCCGATTCCGCCAACGCGGCGCGCTACCAGAGCAACCTCAAGGCCTTTGATGAGCGCCTGGACGCGTTGGATGCACGCTTGAAGCAACGTCTGGCGGGTGTTGAAGGCAAACCTTACTTCGTATTCCACGAGGCTTTCGACTACTTCGAAGACGCCTACGGCCTCAAGCACGCCGGCGTGTTCAGCGTCGCGGCCGAAGTGCAGCCCGGCGCCCAGCACGTCGCGGCGATGCGCGCGCGGTTGCAGGAAGTCGGCAAGACCTGCGTCTTCAGCGAACCGCCGCTGCGCCCACGCCTGGCGGAAACCCTGGTGGCGGGCCTGCCGGTGAAACTGGCGGAACTGGATGCGCTGGGCGGGTATACGCCGGCGACTGCCCAGGGGTATGAGCAGGTGCTGGAGAAGTTGGGGAATGATTTGGCGGGATGCCTGGAGTCGTTGTAATTCGAAAACTGCGTCGCCCCATTCGCGAGCAAGCCCGCTCCCACATTGGACCGAGTGCTTCCAGATGGAACGCGGCCCTATGTGGGAGCGGGCTTGCTCGCGAAGCTTTTAAAGGGCGAACGGCAACGGTGTATTGACCTTCTGCCGCTGCGCCAACCGCAGCTCGAACTCCATCGGATCGTGGATCAACACGTCCTGCCCGGCAAAAGACTCCGCCGCGATCAAGCGCGACAACCAGAAGCGTACGCACGCCACCCGCAGCATGGTCGGCCACAACTCGGCTTCGGCCGCGGTGAAAGGACGCAATGCGGCGTAAGCACCCAGCAACGCCCGCGCCCGTGGCCCGTCGATCAAGCCGTCATCGTCGGAGCACCAGTCGTTCAAGGCAATCGCCACGTCGTAGAGCATCGGCCCCGAGCAGGCGTTGTAGAAATCGATCAGCCCGGTCAGGTGCGTGCCTTCGAACATCGCGTTATCGCGGAACAGGTCGGCGTGGATGTTGGCCCGTGGCAACGCGAGGATTTTCTCTTTCTGCTCGGTGATTTCTTCCAGTGCCCGTTGCAACAGATCTTTCTGCTGCGGTTTGAGGTGCGAAAGAAACTGCGTGCCTTCTTCCAGCATCCAGTCCAGGCCACGATCGGTCTTGCGCTTGATCATGTTGGCCTGGGTCGCCAGGTGCAGGTGCGCCAGCAACTCACCCACTTGGCTGCAATGCTGCGCATTGGCTTGCTTGATGTGCTTGCCGGCCAGGCGCGGTTGCAACAGCGCAGGCTTGCCGGCCAGTTCGCGCAGGGCCACGCCGTCGGTGGTACGCAGGGCGTAAGGCACCGGCAGGTCGGCCTGGTGCAGCACGTCGAGCAATTCGATGAAGAATGGCATCTCCTGCACCGGGCCACGCTCGATCAGGGTCAGGACGAATTCGCCCTGCTCCAGGCTGATAAAGAAATTGGTGTTTTCGCTACCGGCGGCAATCCCCTGGAAATCAAGCAGGCGGCCGAGGCCATAAGGGGCGAGAAAAGCTTCCAGCTCGGGCCGAGCCAGGGGGGTAAACACAGACATGGTTAAAACTGCCAGTACGAGGCGCTGCTCTTGAGCCAACGCCGGTTTAAATTAAGAAACTACTTCCACTCGAAGATCTTCCACGACGGTATCAGCATATCCGGCTGATCCGAGCGGATGAAGTTTGCATCGGTCCCGTCTGCGCGCACCAGGAAATAAGGCGGTGCGCCCTTGGGCGTAACCTTGATCGCATACAGGAAGCCGTTCTGGCGGTATTCCTGGATGACCTTGTCGCCTTCCGTGCGGATCGTAACTTCCGGCTCTGGTGTCGGTGCATCGTCCGCCGCCATGACGGCCAACGGTGTGATTGCAAACAAGCCAGCCAGCAACAGGCGATTTAGTGTGCGCATGATAACCTTGTCCCTTTGTCGTCAACGGTCCCGCTATTCTAGCGCCGGACCCGCCGAAAAGGTTGATCCTGCTCATGAGCCAAGCCCCCCTCGTCCTGGTGGACGGTTCTTCTTACCTGTACCGCGCCTTTCACGCGCTGCCACCGCTGACCACGTCCAAAGGCCTGCCGACCGGCGCCGTCAAGGGTGTGTTGAACATGCTCAAGAGTCTGCGCAAGCAGTACCCGGACAGTCCCTTCGCCGTGGTGTTCGACGCCAAGGGTGGGACGTTTCGCGATGACATGTACGCCGAATACAAGGCCAACCGGCCGAGCATGCCCGACGACATGCGCGTGCAGATCGAGCCCCTGCATCAAAGCGTGATCGCCCTGGGCTTCCCGCTGTTGTGCGTCGAAGGCGTCGAGGCCGATGACGTGATCGGCACGCTGGCCCGCAGCAGCGCGGCGGCCGATCGCCCGGTGGTCATCTCCACCGGCGACAAGGACATGGCGCAACTGGTCGACGGCCACATTACCTTGGTCAATACCATGACCGGTAGCAGCATGGACGTAGAGGGCGTGAAGGAGAAATTCGGCGTCGCTCCCGAGCAGATCATCGACTATCTCGCACTCATGGGCGATTCTTCCGACAACATTCCGGGCGTTCCCGGCATAGGTCCAAAGACCGCTTCCGGCCTGCTGGTGGGCGTGAATGGCGGCCTGACCGAGCTCTACACGCAGCTCGACATCGTCCCGACCCTGCCGATCCGTGGTGCCAAGACCCTGCCGGCCAAGCTCGAAGAGCACAGGGAGATGGCCTTCCTCTCCTATCAACTGGCGACCATCAAGGTCGATGTACCGTTGGACATCGGTCTCGATGACCTGCAGATGGGCGCGGAAGATCCGGCCAAACTCTACGAGCTCTACACCCTGCTGGAATTCAAGAGCTGGCTGAACGAACTTGATCGGGACGCCAAACGTCTTGAACTGAGCAGTGCTGCCGCCGAGCCTGCGCCGGCTGCAGACCTGTTCAGCGCATCCGAGGCCGAGGTCGAGACACCGGCCGCCGCCCCTGAGGCCGCTTATGAAACCATCCTTGATCAGGCCCGTTTCGACGTCTGGCTGGAAAAACTCAACAGCGCCAAGCTGTTCGCCTTCGACACCGAAACCACCGGCATCGATGCGCAACAGGCGCAGCTGGTAGGCCTGTCGTTCGCCGTGCAGGCCAACGAAGCCGCCTACATTCCGCTGACCCATTCCTACATCGGCGTGCCAGAACAACTGGACCGCGACACTGTGCTGCGCGCCCTCAAGCCAATTCTGGAAGACCCGAACAAGCTCAAGGTCGGCCAGCACGCCAAGTTCGACATGAACATCCTGGCCAACTGCGCCATCGGTGGCGATCAGGCCAACGGCATCACCGTGCGCGGCATTGCCTTCGATACCATGCTTGAGTCCTACGTGCTCAACTCCACGGCCACTCGCCACGACATGGACAGCCTGGCGTTGAAATACCTGGATCACACCACGGTGAGTTTCCAGGACATTGCCGGCAAAGGCGCCAAGCAGCTGACGTTCGACCAGATTGCCCTCGAGCAGGCCGCCCCGTACGCCGCCGAGGACGCCGATATCACCCTGCGCCTGCATCAGGCGCTGTTCGAGAAGCTCAACGCCATTCCGAGCCTGGCCAGCGTCCTGACCGACATCGAAATCCCGTTGGTGCCGGTACTGGCGCGTATCGAACGCCAGGGCGCGTTCGTGGATGCCGCGCTGCTCGGCGTGCAAAGCATCGAACTGGGCGACAAGATGGTGGCGCTGGAGCGTGAAGCCTTCGAGATCGCCGGTGAGGAATTCAACCTGGGTTCGCCCAAGCAACTCGGCGTCATCCTCTACGAGAAGCTCGGCCTGCCCGTGCTGAAGAAGACCGCCAAGGGCCAGCCGTCCACCGCCGAAGAAGTGCTGGCCAAACTGGCCGAGGACGACTACCGGCTGCCGAAAGTGCTCATGGAATACCGTTCCATGAGCAAGCTCAAGAGCACTTACACCGACCGTCTACCGGAACAGATCAATCCGCGTACCGGCCGCATTCACACTTCATATCACCAGGCCGTTGCATCCACCGGGCGCTTGTCCTCCAGCGATCCGAACCTGCAGAACATCCCGGTGCGCACGGCTGAAGGGCGGCGCATCCGCCAGGCCTTCGTCGCCCCGACCGGCTACAAGCTGCTGGCTGCCGACTATTCGCAGATCGAACTGCGGATCATGGCGCACCTGTCCCGCGATGAAGGCCTGATGAATGCCTTCCGTCACAACCTGGACGTGCACACCGCAACCGCCGCCGAAGTGTTCAAGGTCGAACTCACTGACGTGACCTCCGACCAGCGCCGCAGCGCCAAGGCGATCAACTTCGGCCTGATCTACGGCATGGGCGCGCAGAAACTCGGCAAGGACATCGGTGTCGATACCAAGACGGCCAAGGCCTATATCGATACCTACTTCGCCCGTTACCCCGGAGTTCGCGAGTACATGGACCGCACCCGCGCCCAGGCCGCGGATCAAGGCTATGTGGAAACCTTCTTCGGGCGCCGGCTGTACCTGCCGGAGATCAATTCGAACAAGCCGCAGGAGCGTGCAGCCGCCGAACGCACGGCCATCAACGCACCGATGCAAGGCACGGCCGCCGACATCATCAAGAAAGCCATGGTCGCTGTGGATAACTGGCTGACCAGCTCCGGCCTCGACGCCAAGGTCATCCTGCAGGTGCACGATGAATTGGTGCTGGAGGTGCGTGAAGATCTGGTCGAGCAGGTCAGCGAAGAGATTCGCCTGCACATGAGCGGCGCGGCGAAACTGGATGTGCCATTGCTGGTCGAGGTCGGGGTGGGCAATAACTGGGATGAGGCGCACTGAGTCGCCGATGCTGCTGCGGCATGATGCCGCGGCAGACTGCGCAAACGCTGCTTAGTCCAAAAGGCGCTTGGGGTTATTCCAAAGCGCGCGAAAAAAAATTGAACTAATTCTGCTTCCAGCCACTCAGATTTACTGAATGGCTGGTGAAGCCCTTCGATGCTCCTATGTTGTGTTAAGTGTTGGCAGATATCTGGACCCCGCCCTAGCGGTCTAGAACTTGAACCCCGGAACTTCCCCCTCCCCATTGAAGTCCGGGGTTTTTTTTGCCTGTAGAAAACTGCCTGCTGCGATCAAGCCGCACTGGCCTGACCGCACTTCAGACTATTTTTTACACACTTATCCGGTGACTTCTTCGGCGCCCTTGTCCGCCAGTTCCATCCAGCCTGCCAATACAGTGTAGGCGTCTTCCAGGCCCATGCGTTTGGGCGCCGAAAACAACTGGATCGTCACGGCATCGCCCCAACCCTTGCGGATTTCCGACTGCACCTTGAGCAGCGTGTTCTTGGCCGCGCCGTAGGTCAGCTTGTCCGCCTTGGTCAGCAGGATGTGCATCGGCATGCCGGCGGCAACGGCCCAATCGAGCATCAGCAGGTCGAAGTCGGTCATCGGGTGACGGATGTCCATCATCAGGATCAGACCCTTCAAACTCTCGCGACCACCCAGGTAGGCCTCGAGGTGACGCTGCCAGTGTTGCTTGAGCGGGATCGGTACTTTTGCATAACCGTAGCCCGGCAGGTCGACCAGACGGCGTTCATCGTCTAGCTTGAAGAAGTTCAAGAGTTGCGTGCGCCCCGGGGTTTTCGAGGTGCGCGCCAGGCTGGCATGCGTCAGGGTGTTCAGGGCACTGGACTTGCCGGCGTTGGAACGCCCGGCGAAGGCGACTTCGAAGCCTTCGTCATCCGGACATTGGTCGACTTTGGCGGCGCTGAGCATGAAGGTGGACTGTTGGCACAGACCGAGGATGGGATTCTTGAGTTGCATGGGATTTCCGATGTGGGCGGCGCCAGGAATAGGTGCGGCAAGCAGTGTCGCTTCCGTTTCAGTGACGCCAGTATATAATGCCGCAGATTTTGTGTGCGCTTTGTCCCGACGCAGGATGAAGTTCACGAGAGCGACAGACCTTGATTGCGCACTAGAACGCAGATCGCTCTCAACCCTGAAAAGGTCGTTTTATGACGAAATGGCTGCTAGCTGCCGCAATCCTGATGCCGCTTCACAGCGCGCAGGCTACACAGGATCCGGAAGCTGTGTACAACCGTGTTTGTGGTGCCTGTCATTCCGGCCAACTACCCATGGCGCCCCGCAAGGGCGATCAGGAAGCTTGGACGCCGAGGTTGGCGAAAGGTATGGAGACGCTGGTGCAACACGTGACCCAGGGTTTCAAGGCGATGCCGCCGCGTGGTTTGTGCATGGACTGCAGTGCCGAGGATTACCAAGCCATCATCCACTGGATGAGCGAGTAAACCCGGTCCATAACTTAACCCTTAGCCGTAGTTGGATTAGCTGATGAACAAATTGATCGTGAGTCTGCTGTTGACCGTGGGGATCTCCGGCATTGCCCATGCTGCAGGTGAGCCAGTCAAACCTGGTGACGCCGCCGCAGGCCAGGCAAAAGCCGCCGTATGTGGCGCCTGTCATGGCCCGGATGGCAACAGCATGGCGCCTAACTTTCCAAAACTGGCAGGCCAGGGCGAACGCTACCTGACCAAGCAGTTGCACGACATCAAGTCGGGTAAGCGCACCGTTCTGGAAATGACTGGCCTGCTGACCAACCTGAGCGACCAGGACCTGGCGGACATCGCGGCCTACTTCGCCAGCCAGAAGGGCAGCGTCGGCGCCGCCGACCCGAAAGTCGTGTCACGCGGTGAAGCACTGTTCCGCGGCGGTGATCTGGCCAAGGGCTTGCCATCGTGCACCGGCTGCCACTCGCCCAACGGCGCGGGCAACGCAGCTGCCGGCTTCCCGCACCTGGGCGGTCAACACGCTCAATATATCGCCAAGCAGCTCACTGACTTCCGCAAGGAAGAAGGTGGCCGCAATAACGACGGCGATACCAAACCGATGCAGAGCATTGCCAAAAAGCTGAGCGACGAAGACATCGCGGCAGTGTCCAGCTACATCCAGGGCCTGCACTAAGACCGGTGAATCGGGCGTTGATCGGGATCTTCAACTCCTGCAACGTTAACGCTCCATTAATCCGTCGCAGCAAGTATAAAAAGGGTGGCCTTGGCCGCCCTTTTTTGTGGCCGCTGCCGTTACACTACAGAACTCAGGCCCGCCATGATCTGTCTTAATCCAGGTCCCGCGAGGCGATAAAATTTGTCCAGGAGTAAAGCATGCGTAATCTGATCATCAGCGCCGTTTTTGCCGCTGCCAGCCTGCTCGGCATGACTGCCCAAGCCGCTGAAGCCCCCGCCGCACCTTACGTCGAGCTGAGCAATCCGGTGCCGGTCGCCGTGCCTGGCAAGATCGAAGTGGTGGAGCTGTTCTGGTACGGTTGCCCGCACTGCTACAAATTTGAACCGGTGATCAATCCCTGGGTGGAAAAACTTCCATCCGACGTGAATTTCAAGCGTATCCCGGCAATGTTCGGCGGCCCTTGGGATGCTCACGGTCAAATGTTCCTGACTCTCGAATCCATGGGTGTCGAGCATAAGGTTCATGCTGCGGTGTTCAAGGCGATTCAGGAAGAACACAAAAAATTGACTACCCCGGATGAGATGGCCGAATTCCTGGTCACCCAAGGCGTAGACAAGGATAAATTCCTCGCCACCTTCAATTCCTTTGCCATCAAGGGCCAGGTCGTTCAAGCCCGTGAACTTGCCAAGAAATATGAAATCACCGGCGTACCAACCATGATCGTCAATGGTAAGTACCGTTTTGACATCGGCTCTGCCGGCGGTGCCGAACAAGCCCTGCAACTGGCCGATAAACTGGTCGACCAAGAGCGAGCGGCTAACAAGGCTGCCGCCAACTAAGCGAGGCGCCTGCCATGCGCCGCTGGGGAACCGAACGTGTCGTTGGCCTGCATGATCCGCAGGTCAACGAGCATCACCTGGAATCGACGGGCCTGCCCGCAGACAGCCGTCTGCGCTTGCTCAGCTTCAATATCCAGGTCGGTATCAGCACCGAGCGGTATCGGCATTACCTGACCCGGGGCTGGCAACATCTGTTGCCGCATACCGGGCGTGCGGACAATCTGCAAAAAATCGGCAATCTGCTGGGCGACTTCGATCTGGTCGCCCTGCAGGAAGCCGATGGCGGCAGCCTGCGCTCAGGCTACGTCAATCAAGTCGAACACCTGGCCCAGCTCGGTGCCTTCCCCTACTGGTATCAACAGCTCAATCGCAATCTCGGTCGCCTGGGCCAGCACAGCAACGGTGTGCTCAGTCGCCTGCGTCCATGGGCGATCGAGGACCATCCACTGCCGGGGCCGAAAGGTCGCGGGGCGATTCTGGTGCGCTTCGGCGAAGGTCCGGAAGCACTGGTGGTGGTCATGATGCACCTGGCACTTGGCGCTCGTACCCGCAGCCTGCAACTGGCTTACATCCGCGAGCTGATCGGTGGCTACAAGCACCAGGTATTGATGGGTGACATGAACACCCACGCCAGTGACCTGCTGCAAAACTCTCCATTGCGCGACCTTGGCCTACTGGCCCCGCAACTGGATGCGACATTCCCCAGCTGGCGCCCGCAGCGCTGCCTGGACCATATTCTGCTGAGCCCGAGCCTGACCCTGGAAAAGGTCGAGGTGCTGGCGCAACCCATTTCCGATCACCTGCCGGTCGCGGTAGAGATTCGTCTGCCGGGTTCGCTCACGGCCGATGCATTGCCCGCGTTGAGTCCTGCCCCCCCGCGGAACCCATGAATGAGCGAAGAAGCACAGCGCTGGAAAGAGAAGTACCTGCAAAGCATCGAACAACAGGAAAAGCTCGAACGTCGCTGGGACGCCCGGCTCGACCTGCTGCGCCGGGGCCTGGTGCGCAGCACGCTGGCAGCGGAAGGCACCGACCGCGTCGTTGACCAATGCATGAAGGAGATGCGCGAAGTCGTGCGCACCGACGACATGGACGCCGGTCTTGCCGCCCTGCTGCCTCGCCTGGAAAAAGCCGTACTCGACTCCGAGCAGCGCCGGGAAACCCGGATCAACCAGACCAGCGCCGCCCTCAACGCCCTGGTCACGCAGCTGCAGACATTGCCTCTGCCCCGGGAAGTGAGCCGCCCCCTCAAGCACTTCGCCAAGCAACTGGATAGCCGTGTCAGCCAGGCGCGTGAGATCCCGTTGCTGCTCGGCGAACTGAGCGGGCTGCAAGGCAAGGCCCTGAGCCAACTGGAGAGCCCGGCGGAACCCGAACGCCCTGGCCTGCTGCAGCGGCTGTTCGGTCAACGTGAAGCCGAAGAAGCCATACCCGCGCAACAGGCGCTTTTCGCGCACACGGGCGAAAACGTTTTGGCGCCTGTGGTCGCGCCCCCGCCAGTCATTGCTGACACCGCGCCGCAGGCGACTCCGGACATTCCGGCTGCAACCCAGCCTGAAGCTGTTGCGCCAACCCTTGAGGCGCAGCACGCGCCTGTCAAACCCGTACCTCAGACTGAACAGGCACTCAATCCCGACGAATTGAGCCCGGCGCTGTTGCTCGACACCCTGCCGCTGCCCGCGCCCATGGCCCAGGCCCTGGCAGCCATCGATCCGCAGCAGCCCGAGCAAGACATGCTCTACGCCCTGCCCGACTCGCCCGAACCGTCCTACAGTTCTGTGGCCAAACACATCGAAGACACCCTGTTGGGCTTGCTCGACGACCTGACACTACCCGAGCGTCATCGTCCACAAGCCGAATCGATGCGTGAACGTCTGAAAAATGGCTTGAACTGGTACGAGTTGCTACCGATTCTCGATGATCTGGCGACGTTGATGCTGGCCATCTCCGACAGTGGCCAACATGAATTCGAAGCCTATCTGCAGCGGCTCAATGAACGCCTGGAATCGTTCCAGAGCAATCTGCAGGCCGCCAGCGCCGGCCATGCCGACAGCCGATCCGCCGCCCATGCGATGGACACGCAGATTCGCGAACAGGTCGACGGCTTACAGAGCAGCGTGCAGGAAGCGGCCGACCTGGATGATCTCAAGCACGTCCTGGAGAACCATCTGGAAGGCTTGCTCGGCACCATGGACCAGCACCGCCAGCAGCGCGACGAGCGTGAGCAGGAGGTGGCTGCCCGCCTGCACAGCCTGGCCGACCGGGTTGCGCACATGGAACAGGAAGCCCAGGGCTTTCGCGAGCACCTCGAAGAGCAACGCCAGAAAGCCCTGATCGACCCGCTGACCGGCCTGCCCAACCGCGCGGCCTGGAGCGAACGCCTGGAGCATGAGATCGGCCAATGGCAGCAGCACGGCAACACGCTGATGCTGGCCATGCTCGACCTTGATCATTTCAAGCGCATCAATGATAACTACGGGCACCTGGCGGGCGACAAAGTGCTGAAAATCATTGCCAGTGTGCTGCGCAAACGCCTGCGCGGAACGGATTTCATTGCGCGCTTTGGCGGCGAGGAGTTTGTCCTGTTGATGCCGTCCACAGTTCCGGCGAACGGCCTGAAACTCCTGGAAACTCTGCGCGCCGCTATCGAAGCTTGCCCTTTTCACTTCAGAGGTGAACCGGTAACGATAACCCTCTCCATCGGCCTGGCGGCATTCAAACCCGGTGAGCATAGCGATCTGGTGCTCAAAAGAGCCGATCAGGCGCTATACCGCGCCAAAAATGCCGGGCGAAACCGGGTGGAGTTGGGCTGAAGGCTTTTGCCCCATTTTGTTCAAATCGTTGCGATCGGCCAACACGCACAAGGCAGTACGTTACACTGTTGCATTACTGTCTTTAGCGCGTTGGCTTTCCCATGAAATATCTTGCTCTCATCGTGTCGCTGATCCTGTTGGCTGGTTGCGCCAGCGGCCCCCGATACGACACCAGCCACGCTTCGGCCAACCACGACAGTCGCATTCAGTTCGTCGTGCTCCATTACACCTCCGCATCGCTGGAGCGCTCGCTGCAACTGCTGACCCACGGCGAAGTCAGCAGCCACTACCTTGTCGGCGACGACAAGAACGCGACCATCTACAAGCTGATGGATGAAAATCTGCGGTCCTGGCACGCCGGGGAAAGCCAGTGGCAAGGCCGGACCTGGATGAACTCCAGTTCCATCGGTATCGAAATCGTCAATCCAGGCTTCAAGGACACCCCGACCGGGCGCCTGTGGTACCCCTACACCGAAGCGCAGGTCCAGTCCCTGGTCGTCCTGCTCAAGGACATCAGCCAGCGCTACGCAATCAGCCCGCGCAACATCGTCGGACATAGCGACATCGCCCCCCTGCGCAAGCTTGATCCAGGGCCACTGTTCCCCTGGAAGCGCCTGGCTGAGCAAGGGATCGGCATTTGGCCGAACGAGCAAGCCGTAGCGCGCCAGCAAAGCCGCTTCGAAACACAGCTGCCGAGCATCAGCTGGTTCCAGTCACAACTGGCCCGCGTCGGTTACGACACGCCGCAAACCGGCGAACTGGATGTCGCTACCCGCCATGTGCTGGCGGCCTTCCAGATGCATTTTCGACCGTCGCGCTATGACGGTACGCCGGACGCACAAACAGCTGCGATGCTTCAGGTATTAATTCAGACAAAATAATGACGATCGCCCGACGGTCAGCGCGTTTCTCAAATAGCAGCTATAACTCATTGGTAATTCGTCGGATATTCCATAATGACTGCTGCTCGAGAGACACTCAGAAGTTGGTTCTATCGCCCCTGGTTTCTGGCGATGCTGGCTGCTGTCTTGAGCGCTACCCTGATGATGGCCGGCAGTTACTTCGTTGCCATCCACCAGGTTGAGCAAAACGAAAGCTGGGAAATGAACGCCCAGGGCGAACGCTTTCTCGCCCGGCTCGAGCAACTGTTCGGGCAATTGCGCGAAAGCCTCGATGACCTGGAAGCCCAGCCACTGCGTAGCTGTGACGACGACATGATCGCGACCCTGCAGCAGGTCAGCTTCAATTATCGCTTCGTCTATGAGGCGGCCTACATGGACGACTCGCGAATCTGCTCCAACCGTCCACGCCAGGAAGGCCTGTCACTGTTACGCCCACCGGACATCAAAGGCCCCACCTACACTTACTGGTTGAACACCACTACCGAGCCGGATGAAAACCGTGCCGCGCTGATGCTCGGACGCGGCAACTTCCGGGTCGCGACCTCCCGCGGCCATTTGACCGACATGGTCGACCTGTCGCCCGGAAGCAGCCTGCTGGTGGTACTGGATCATGGCACCCGGGCCATTCCGGTGCTGGGCGTCGCGCAAGCCTGGCCACCGACTGGCCATTGGCCGCCGGAAGCCCGCGATGCGCTGCAGGTCACCCAGAACAGGCTGATTTACCGCATGCCCACCGACAACCCGGAATACCAGCTGGTGCTGATCAGCCCGCGCAGCGGCACCCATATACCGCCCGTGTGGTGGTGGCTGCTGCCGGCCTGCGTGCTATTGGCACTGTGCGTGGGTTTCCTGGTGTTCTTGCTGGTGCGCCAACGCCAGTCCCTGGACGCTGAACTGACGGGCGCCATTCGTCGAGGCGAGTTGCAGGTACTGTATCAACCGATCTTCGACCTCGACAGCCGCAACTGCGTCGGGGCCGAGGCCTTGCTCCGCTGGCGCAGGCCAGACGGCACCCTGACCAGTCCCGACCTGTTCATTCCGATGGCCGAGAACACCGGGCAGATTCGCCAGATGACCGACTTTGTCCTGCAACGCCTGCTCGAGCAGCTGGGGCAACTGCTGCGGGCCAATCCGCAGTTGTATATCTCGGTCAACCTGGCGGCCTGCGACGTCATGGTCCCGCGGATCGGCCAGGTGATGGCCCGCCTGTTGACCCTGCACCGGGTCGCGGCCAAGCAAATTGCCTTCGAGGTCACCGAACGCGGATTGATCGACGTGGTGGTGGCCCGGGAAAACCTGCAAGCCTTGCGCGATGTCGGGCATCAGGTACTGATCGATGACTTTGGCACCGGTTATTGCAGCCTCGCCTACCTGCAAACCCTGCCAGTGGATTGTCTCAAGATCGACAAGGCGTTCATCGATGCCCTGGGCCATGACGCGGCGAGCAGCGGTGTCGCCCCGCATATCATTCACATGGCTCAGTCACTGCACTTGAAGGTGATTGCCGAAGGCATCGAGCATGAAGCCCAGGCGGCGCTCCTGAGCAGTGAGGGGGTGAAGTTCGGTCAGGGCTGGCTTTTCGCCCATGCTCTGAGCGCGGTACAGTTCATCGAGCTGATTACCCGAGGCCGCCGACTGGCTGGCCGACGCCTGGATGACGAAGCGTAAGAGCGCTTACACGGTCAAGGTCATATAGAACTGAGTGCCCTGCCCCGGTCGCGAGTAAACGCCCATCCGGCCACCGTGCAGCTGCACGATCTCCTTGCACAACGCCAGACCGAGCCCGGCCCCGCCTTTCTTGCGGCCGACCTGGACAAAGGGCTCGAAGATCCGCCCCTGTTGCCCATAGGCAATGCCTTCACCGTTATCTTCAACGCTGATGATGACCCGGTCCCCATGTCGCCGGGCTTGCAACCGTATCAGTCCGCCACTGGCGGTATGGCGCAGGGCATTGTCGATCAGGTTGTCGAGCACCCGGTCCAGTTGCGGCTGATCGGCTTGCAAGCGTGGCAAGGGCTCCTGGACTTCGATCAGGAGCTCGACGCCTTTGTCCTGCGCACCGTCGCTGAAGCGAATCTGCGCTTGTTCCAGCAACTCCTCAATGGAGCACGGCGCCAGGGTGAGCTTCTGCAGGCCATTCTGGTAGCGAGAGAAATTCAGCAAGTCGTTGATCAGTTGCATCAGGCGCTGCATTTCTTCATTGACCGTGTCCAGCAGGTCGGCTTCTCGGGATTCTGGCGGGAAATGCGCGCGCTCGCGAAACAGGCCGAATGCCATGTGCATCCCGGTCACGGGCGTGCGCAGCTCATGGGAAGCGCGTAGGACGAACTCGCTGCGCACCCGTTCGAAGGCACGTTGTTCGGTCACATCGTGCAGCACCATCACCGCACCGAGAATCTGCCCCTGGGTATGAATGACCGGCGTCAGGCTATAAGTCAGCAATCGCGTCTCGCCATCGACCTCGATGCCCAAATCATCCGGCACTCGCTCCAGCGTACCGCCACGCAGTACCAGCTGCAGCTGTTCATCGAGTTCAGGGTGCTCCAGCGCCTCACCCAGGCCTCGCCCAAGTCGATCGGTGTCCCAGCCCAACTGACGCTGCGCGACCGGATTGAGGTGCTCCAGGTGCCCCTGGCGGTCGATCATCAGCAAACCGTCGTCGATGCCGTCGAGCACCGCCTGCAAACGCTGCTGCCCTGCCAGCAACTCATCGACATTGGTGGCCTGGTGCTGGCGTAGCGCCTCGGCCATGATGCCGAAGCGCCGGGTCAGCTGATTCAACTCCACGGACGAGGACACCGGCAGCGTGACGTCGAAATTACCTTGGCCGATATGATCCGCTGCCTGCGCCAGCGCCTCGATGGGCTCGCCGAAACGCCGGGCGATGGCATGCGCAGTCACGAACCCGATGATCAACACCGCCAGCCCGACCAGGCCAAGCAGTCCGGCGATCAGCAGCGCACGCTCGCGTGCCTTGCGTTCGATGGTGCTGATGTCGTCCAGCGCCCGCTTGTGTTCGGTAATCAAGCCATTGCGCAGCAGATTGAATTTTTCGGTCAGCTCATCGTTGCCGTTCAGCACTCGCGTCGGGTCAGCGGACACCTCATACGCACGAATAAAGTCCAGATAGTCGGCCTTGGCCTTTTTGAAACCGTGTTCGAGATTTTCGCCCGCCGGCTCCTGGGCAATACCTTCCTCCAGCAGCTCAAGGTAACGCCGTCTGGATGCTTCGAAGGCGGCGGGATCGTTGTTTTCGCTGAGCATGATGATTAACTGATCACCCAGGGTCTGGCGCAGCTTGAGCCCCAGATCCAGGGTGACGAAGTTGTTGCGCACCAGCGCTTCCTGGCTCCCGGCCATCTGCAACACACTGACAAGACCAAGCAGCAGGCCCAGCAGTGCAACAGTGATCAGCGCGGAAATGCTGAGAAAAAGCCGGGTCTGCAACTTCATCGTCAGTTTCATCGGCGCTGACTCACAGGTTGTACTGCTTGCGCTTGCGATACAGCGTCGACGCGTCGATCCCCAAAGTCTTGGCGGCTTGATCCAGGGTCCCCGCAGTGGCGAGGACGGCTCCGATATGGGCTTTTTCCAGCTCATCCAGGCTTAACGGCGCTCCAATGCGCGGGGCGTTATTGATCGGCGCTTCGGCCATGCCCAGGTGGCTGATTTCGACCCGTTCCTGCGGGCAAATAATGCTCGCCCGCTCCACCACGTTACGCAGCTCGCGAATGTTCCCTGGCCAGCGGTAACCCAACAGCGCTTCACGGGCCTCGTCACTGAAGCCCCGTGCCGGACGCGCGTATTCCTTGACGAACCGGGCCAGGAACCGGTCGGCGAGGTTGAGAATGTCTTCCCGGCGTTCGCGCAGCGGCGGCAGGTGCAAGGTAATGACATTGAGGCGATACAAAAGGTCTTCGCGGAAACGGCCGTCGCGGACCATGTCCTCAAGGTTCTGGTTGGTGGCCGCGAGAATGCGCACATCAGCCCGACGAGTCACCGGATCCCCTACCCGCTCGTATTCCTTGTCTTGAATGAAACGCAGCAATTTTGGTTGTAAAACCAATGGAAAATCGCCGATTTCGTCAAGAAACAAGGTCCCCCCGTCGGCCTGGTTGACGCGTCCCAAAGTACTTTCGCTGGCGCCGGTAAAGGCGCCCCGGCTGTGGCCGAACAGCTCGCTTTCCATGAGTTCGGCCGTCAGCGACGGGCAGTTGATGGTGATGCAGGACTTCTTCGCGCGCTTGCTCCAGCCGTGAATCGCCTGGGACAACTCACCTTTACCGGTGCCGGACTCACCGAGAATCAGGATGTTGGCATCGGTATTGGCTACTTGGCGTGCGGTCTCGAGCACTACTTTCATCGCTGGGCTATGTGAGTCCAGTCCGTCCTTGGGTTTGCGTATCTCACCTTCCAGGGCCTCCAGACGTGCCGACAACTGCCGCACTTCCAGCTGCTTGGCCGTGGCCAGGCGCAACTGATCGGGACTGCACGGCTTGACCAGATAGTCGGCGGCACCCGCCTGTATCGCATCCACGGCAGTGTCCACAGCCGAATGCGCAGTCACGATCACCACACGCATCCACGGAGCCTGGATGCGCATCTGCGCCAGAACGTCCAGGCCGTTGTCCTCTCCGAGTCGCAAATCGAGGAAGCACAGGTCGAAGACCTGACGTTGCAGCAAGGCTTCCGCTTGCGCGGCGCTGTTTGCGGTCGCCACGCTGTAGCCTTCATCTTCAAGGCAATAGCGGAAGGTTCGCAGGATGGCAGACTCATCATCTACCAGAAGAATGCGGCCTTGATGCTCAGTGGCGGATTCCATTTTCCTACGCTCCTTAATGAATGATCTTTAGTTAGTCACGGAAAAATCGGGCAAGTTGCATGGTTCATTCTGATCCATTCCTGCCATGGCAGGGTAGCTATCTCCTGCCCCCTCGCTTCAGCACCCGGGTTCGCGCGTCTTTCAAAGAAAAGCGCGGATCAGAGATGTCTTGCGTCCATTTCTGACAGCTGCGCCCTCCTCTCAATTCAAAAATATTGCGATCTCTTTGCGACTAGTCGTGCATTACGCACGACCGCACGAGGGCTCATCGTGCAGGATGCGTCTGGACGTATTTATGGCATATCACTAACTTATTGTTTTTAAAGGTTTTTTTAAAGGAAAAAAGCTGGCATGCAGGCTGCAATAAGCTGATTAACGCAGGGCAACAACAAAAGCCCTCAACCCGATATTCCCCAGCGTGGGAGGAGCTTCAGGATGAATCGTCAACGTGCCGCCCAATTGCATCTCTCGCCACTGCATGTTCAGCAAGGCCTGTTTGCGGTACTTGCACTGTTGATCACCTTGTTCGCCGGCCAACAGTTTCTTCTTTGGGAACAGAGCCAGCAGCCAGAAGCCCCGAGCGTATCGTTTGAACGTCCGACCCAAACCCACTTCAGCGCAGCAGGCAGCGGTTTGGCAGACAACACCCCGATGCGAATGATGGACGTCGACCAGGCACAGCCGGCCGATGAGATGCCCCGTCAGGAACGCTGGGTGTTTTAAGCACATTCGGCTTGGTGCGCTTGACGCGCCGGGAATGCAGCACCTTTAAATAGAAACGTAAGGAGAATCACCATGTTGAGCTGGGCAATCACATTCTTGATCATTGCCATTGTCGCCGCAGTCCTGGGCTTCGGTGGTATCGCGGGCACCGCCACGGGTATCGCCAAGATTCTCTTTGTCGTGTTCCTGGTGATGTTCATCGCTTCCTTCTTCTTTGGCCGTCGCGGCCGAGGGTGAACATGAGCGTTTCGTTAAAGACACTGGCTGCCGCCCTGCTACTGGGCGGTAGTGCCATGGCAATCGCCGCCAATGATGGGCAGGCACGGGTCAACGAGCTTTTGAACGCGGATCCGCAGTACCGTGAAACCTGGCACGGCGTGGTGAAAAAGGAAGAACGCCTTCCGGAATG
Source organism: Pseudomonas sp. YuFO20 (assembly GCF_035064975.1). NCBI lineage: Bacteria > Pseudomonadati > Pseudomonadota > Gammaproteobacteria > Pseudomonadales > Pseudomonadaceae > Pseudomonas > Pseudomonas sp. YuFO20. The sequence continues at coordinate 12,016 of NZ_JAXDEO010000032.1, read as the reverse complement.
GGTGATCAACCTGTCCGGCGATGCTGAACAAATGAACGGCGTTGAAGAGGATGGCGACAAGTATCTGGTGGGGCCGCTGTGCCAATCCCAGGCCAGTTGCACCCACGAACGCCTGATCGTCGCGGTCAGTTTCGACAAAAAGGAGGCCTACGCCATGCTGGTCGAAGTACCGGCAGGTTTACCGGCCGACAAGTCGCCGACACGGCATGCCAACTACCGTTTCCTCGGAAAACCGGACCAGGGTATGCAGGACTTGTTGATGGAGCAGCTGAGAAAAGATCCAAAGTGGTACTGATTTCCAGACGCGAAAGAAGCGCACTGCTTCTTTGCCGCTGCGCCACCTGAGGAAGGAAGGCGCATGACCAGGGGGTCGGGACGTTCTGCCTGCTTCAGGGGCGGAGTGACCTACGGGTACAGGGAGTGCCTGCGCAAGGGCCGGGTCAGGGTAAAGCTGCCACGCAAGTTCGCCAGCCAACCGCGGCTCGACGGACTTGCGTAGAGCTTGAAGGCTAAAGTCGTTGTACTGCCCCAAGCCTTTGTTTTTCCGTTCGCGGTGCTCCATGAGCGACCGTACATCGAGAAAAATCGCCTTTCTTTTGTGCCCGGGTCTCGGCGCACATAAGGGGTTTTTCTGCCTTTTCAGCACCCTTCCCAGCTGATCAAAAAACACCCAATCTGCTCTGTGATGGCCGGTTCACGGCACTTATGCCTGCCAATATGTCGTATTCGAACCGGTTGGGACGCGCGTTTCACTGAAAAAACCTCATGCCGATTCGGCATAGGGTAGGCGTTTACGGCATTAGACGTCGCTTCCTTGCATCGGAATAGTTGCGCCTTTTTTCGCCTGCCAGAGAGCCACTAACAAGCGCTCCGGGGCTCCTTATACGGGGGCAAGTGCTCTGACATTTTCGCCACAAGCGAAACCGTTTCTGCATCTGTCCGAGTCAAACTGAAGTAAGGGTAAAGATATGAAGAAGGCAAAGCTTAGCCTCGCCTGGCAGATCCTCATCGGTCTGGTATTGGGGATTGCAATCGGTGCGCTGCTCAACCATTTCAGTGCCGAAAAAGCCTGGTGGATCAGCAACGTCTTGCAACCAGCGGGCGATATCTTTATCCGTTTGATCAAGATGATCGTGATCCCGATCGTCATCTCCTCCCTGATCGTCGGCATTGCCGGCGTGGGTGACGCCAAGAAGCTGGGGCGCATCGGCTTCAAGACCATCATCTACTTCGAAATCGTCACCACCATCGCCATCGTGGTAGGCCTGCTGCTGGCCAACCTGTTCCATCCGGGTGCCGGCATCGACATGAGCACCCTGGGCACTGTGGACATTTCCAAGTACCAGGCCACGGCGGCCGAGGTTCAGCATGAACACGCGTTCATCGAAACCATTCTCAACCTGATCCCGTCGAACATCTTTGCGGCCATGGTTCGCGGCGAAATGCTGCCGATCATCTTCTTCTCCGTGCTGTTCGGCCTCGGTTTGTCGAGCCTGCAGGCGGACCTGCGCGAGCCGCTGGTGAAGATGTTCCAAGGCGTATCGGAAAGCATGTTCAAGGTCACTCACATGATCATGAACTACGCCCCGATCGGCGTGTTCGCATTGATCGCGGTGACTGTGGCCAACTTCGGCTTCGCGTCGCTGATTCCGCTGGCCAAACTGGTGATCCTGGTTTACTTCGCCATCGCCTTCTTCGCTTTCGTGATCCTGGGCCTGATCGCTCGCCTGTTCGGCTTCTCGGTGATCAAGCTGATGCGCATCTTCAAGGATGAGCTGGTACTGGCTTACTCCACCGCCAGTTCCGAAACCGTGCTGCCGCGTGTGATCGAGAAGATGGAAGCCTATGGCGCGCCTAAAGCCATTTGCAGCTTCGTGGTGCCAACCGGTTACTCGTTCAACCTGGACGGTTCGACCCTGTACCAGAGCATTGCAGCCATCTTCATTGCCCAGCTGTACGGCATCGACCTGTCGATCAGCCAGCAATTGCTGCTGGTACTGACCCTGATGGTCACCTCCAAAGGCATCGCCGGCGTTCCGGGCGTGTCCTTCGTGGTCCTGCTGGCGACTCTGGGCAGCGTCGGTATTCCGCTGGAAGGCCTGGCATTCATCGCCGGTGTCGACCGCGTGATGGACATGGCACGTACCGCCCTGAACGTGATCGGCAACGCCCTGGCCGTGCTGGTCATCGCTCGTTGGGAAGGCATGTACGACGACGCCAAGGGCCAGCGCTACTGGAACTCCCTGCCGCACTGGCGCAGCAAGGAAAAGCTGGCGGTTGGTGAAACCTCCAGCAACTGATCTGAACCCTGTGGTGGCTTTTCTGTGGGAGCCAGCCTGCTGGCGATAGCGGTACATCAAACAACAGAGATGTTGAATGTGCCGGCCTCATCGCCAGCAGGCTGGCTCCCACAGTGATCCGAGTCAGCCTCCCCAACAAACCCCGGAGAAATCCGGGGTTTGTCGTTTCTGGTCACCCCGCTATCATTCGCGCATCTTTTGGGGGATTTGACTGATGCTTAATGGCCTGTGGCTTGGCTTCTTCATCGTGGCTGCCGTGTCGGCGCTGGCGCAATGGTTGATCGGCGGCAACGCCGGGATCTTCGCGGCGATGGTGGAGAGCATCTTCGCCATGGCCAAGTTGTCCGTCGAGGTCATGGTCCTGCTGTTCGGCACGCTCACCCTGTGGCTGGGCTTCCTGCGGATCGCCGAGAAAGCCGGGATCGTCGAATGGCTGGCCAGGGCCTTGGGTCCACTGTTTTTGCGCTTGATGCCGGAAGTCCCGCCCGGCCACCCCGCCATCGGCCTCATCACCCTGAACTTCGCCGCCAACGGCCTGGGCCTGGACAATGCCGCCACGCCCATCGGCCTCAAGGCCATGAAGGCCCTGCAGGAGCTCAATCCCAGCGATACGATCGCCAGTAACGCGCAGATCCTGTTCCTGGTGCTCAACGCCTCCTCCCTGACCCTGCTGCCGGTGACGATCTTCATGTACCGCGCCCAGCAAGGCGCGCCCGACCCGACGCTGGTGTTCCTGCCCATCCTGCTCGCCACCAGCTGCTCGACCATCGTCGGCTTCCTGGCCGTCGCCTTCATGCAACGCCTGCGCGTCTGGGACCCGGTCGTGTTGGCGTATCTGATTCCCGGCGCCCTGGCCCTCGGTGGTTTCATGGCGCTGCTGGGCACGATGTCCGCCACCGCGCTGGCGGGTCTGTCGTCGATCCTCGGCAACCTCACGCTATTTGGCTTGATCATGCTGTTTTTGTTGATCGGTGCAATGCGCAAGGTAAAGGTCTACGAAGCGTTCGTCGAGGGCGCCAAGGAAGGCTTTGATGTGGCGAAGAACCTGCTACCGTACCTGGTGGCGATGCTCTGCGCCGTGGGCGTGCTGCGGGCGTCCGGCGCCCTGGATTTCGGCCTGGACGGGATTCGGCACCTGGTGGAGTGGGCCGGCTGGGACACGCGCTTCGTCGACGCGCTGCCGACCGCGATGGTCAAGCCGTTCTCCGGCAGCGCCGCCCGCGCGATGCTGATCGAAACCATGAAAACCTCTGGCGTGGACAGCTTCCCGGCGCTGGTGGCGGCAACGATCCAGGGCAGTACCGAAACCACGTTTTATGTACTGGCGGTGTACTTCGGCGCGGTGGGTATCCAGCGCGCGCGCCATGCGGTGGGGTGTGCGTTGTTGGCGGAATTGGCGGGTGTGCTGGGGGCGATTGGGGTTTGCTACTGGTTCTTTGGGTGAATCCGACATTTATCGCTGGCAAGCCAGCTCCTACAGAGAGCGCGCTGTACCTGTAGGAGCTGGCTTGCCAGCGATAAGGTCCGCAGGACCTTCAAAATCTCGCGGGCGGCGCTAACTTTTGTCCTTGCTCCACCGCCCACGCCACCACCTGCGTCGTGATCTGATCACTGGCCTGGCCAAACCCGGCCACCACCGCCGGCACCTTCAAATCGCTCAACGGCTGGCGCACTTCAAAGCGTTTGCTGGCGAGGATTCGCTGGTCATACCCACGCACCAACAAGGCATCCAGGCGCACGACCACGCTGGCGCTGGTGCCCTGATACTCAGTCTGAAACGCCTGCAAGCTGCCGCCCAGCTCCAGATCCGCCTGGAAGTTGCTGTCATCGGTACTCAGCAGCGTCACCCGACCATCACGCTGGAAACCATCGAGCAGCCGGTTGCGCAGCAATACCGGCGCCGGGTCGCTCCAGCGCGAGCCCTTGTAGCTGCTGATCACGTCGCCCTGGGGGATGACGGCAATGTTCGGGCTGTTCAACGCTTCGCTGGCCTGGGGTTTGTTCAGGCGCAACGACCAGCGCTGCGGTGTGACGTGACTGGCCGGTATGCTGCTTTGCGCCGACGGCAATCGATAAAGATCGAAGGGTTCCGACTTGGGCAGGATCGAGCACGCGCTGATCAGCGTGAAGCTGGCGAGGAGGGCGAGGCGGGTCAGCGTCATGGAGTGAATTCCTTACTCTTGTCACGGCCCAGCAGGTAGCCGCTGGGGTTGGATTCCAGGCGTTGGGAAATAGCCCGCAACGAGGTGAGGGTCTCGCGCAGCTCACGCACCGCCGGCGCCAGGCCATTGAGACCCTGCATGCCGTTGTTGAGCGACTCCTGATTGGTGCTCAGCAGCTGGTTGATGGTCGCGGTGCTCTGTTCCAGCGACTTCATGGCCTGTTCGGCGCTGCCGAACATCTGCTTGCCCTGGTCATTGAGCAAGCCGTTGGCGTTGCGCATCAACGCCGACGTCTGCTCCATCATGGTACCGGCCTGCTTGCCGACCGAGGCCAATTGCTGCATGGCCTGGCGAATGTCGCCGCGCTGGTCGGCAATGACCCCGGTGGTTTGCTCCAGATGCTCCAGGGTCTTGCTGATGCGCTCGATGTTTTCCGTGGAAAACATCAGGTTGGCGTTGTGCATCAAGGTGTTCACCCCGGCCATCAAGTCGTTGCTGTCATTGAGCAGGCGAGCGATGGGCGAGGGCGACGCGATGATGGTCGGCAGCTTGCCGTCCTTGCCCTTGAGCGTCGGGCTCTGAGGCGTACCGCCGCTGAGCTGGATGATCGAGGTGCCGGTGACCCCGGTCAGCGCCAGTTTGGCCTGGGTGTCTTCCTTGATCGGGGTATCGCCGCCCAGGCGGATCCGCGCCAGCACCCGGCGCGGGTCTTTCGGGTCCAGGCGCAGGGTCACCACGTCACCGACCTTGATCCCGCTGTACTGCACCGAACTGCCCTTGGACAAGCCGCTGACCGCCTCGTTGAACACGACCTCGTAATCCTTGAACTCGGTGTCGACACTGGATTTGGCCAGGAACAAACCAAAGAGAAGGGCGCCCGCCACCACGATCACAGTGAACAGGCCGATCAATACATGATGGGCTCGGGTTTCCATGTCAGACCTCGTTGAGCTGTTGAGCGGCACTCAGCGCCGCGCGGCCGCGAGGGCCATGGAAGTATTCGTGAATCCACGCGTCGTCGGTTTCCGAGACCACATCGATGGCATCGGCCACCAGCACTTTCTTCTGCGCCAGCACCGCCACCCGATCGGTGATGGTGTAGAGCGTGTCGAGGTCGTGGGTCACCAGGAAAACGCTCAGGCCCAGGGCATCACGCAGGGTCAGGATCAGTTGATCGAAGGCGGCGGCACCAATCGGATCGAGGCCGGCGGTGGGTTCGTCGAGAAACAGGATGTCCGGGTCCAGCGCAAGGGCCCGCGCTAGCGCCGCACGCTTGATCATGCCGCCGGACAGGGACGCGGGGTACTTGTCCGCCGCCGACAGCGGCAAGCCGGCCAGGGCCAGTTTCACCGCCGCCAGGTGCTCGGCATCGTCGCGGCTCAGACCGGCATGTTCGATCAGGGGCAGGGCGACGTTCTCGGTCACGGTCAGCGAAGAGAACAGCGCGCCTTTCTGGAACAGCACGCCGAAGCGCCGCTCGATCAGGGACCGCTCGTGCTCGGGCAGGCTCGGCAGGTTTTTCCCGAAGACCTTCACCACGCCCTCGCTGGGCTGGCGCAAACCGACAATGCTGCGCAGCAGCACTGATTTACCGCTGCCGGAACCGCCGACCACGGCAAGGATCTCGCCCTTGTACAGATCCAGGTCGAGGTTCTCGTGCACGCTCTGGCTGCCGAAACGATTGCACAGCCCACGGACTTCGATCACCGCCTCGGCGGGGGCTCGGGGTACTCGACTCACCAGCTCATCTCCATGAAAAACAGCGCGGCCACGGCGTCGAGCACGATCACCACGAAAATCGACTGCACCACGCTCGATGTGGTGTGGGCACCGACAGACTCGGCGCTGCCGCTCACCTTGAAGCCTTCCAGGCAACCTATCGCGGCAATGAGAAAGGCGAAGATCGGTGCTTTGACGATCCCTACCAGAAAGTGCTGAACGCCGATGTCCGACTGCAGCAGCGACAGAAACATTGCCGGCGAAATATCCAGCGATACCGCGCAGACCACGCCGCCGCCGATAATCCCCGAGACCATCGCCAGGAAGGTCAGCATCGGCAACGCGACCAGCAAGGCCAGGACCCGCGGCACCACCAGCAATTCCATCGGATCGAGGCCTAGGGTGCGGATGGCGTCGATTTCCTCGTTGGCCTTCATCGAGCCTATCTGCGCGGTGAACGCACTGGCGGTGCGCCCGGCCATCAGGATCGCGGTCAGCAGCACGCCGAATTCGCGCAGGAAGGCAAACGCCACCAGGTCCACCGTGAACACGCTGGCGCCGAACGTGCTCAGCACTGTCGCCCCGAGAAACGCCACCACGGCGCCCACCAGGAAGGTCAGCAGGGCAACGATGGGCGCGGCGTCGAGGCCGGTCTGTTCGATGTGCGCCACCATCGGCGTAATGCGCCAGCGCTTGGGACGAAACAGGCCACGGACGATGGTTTCCAGGATCAGGCCGACGAACCCAAGCAGTTGCAGGGTGTCCTGCCAGACTGTGTCCACCGCACGGCCGATGCGGGTCAGCAATTGAATGCCGACGCTGATTTCCGGCTCCTTGATGGGCACGCAGAAATCCGTCAGCGATTGATAGACGGTTTGCAACAACGCGCGGTCGGCGGAGGAAAGGGTGCAATCAGGATGTTGCGCGGAGCGGCCCAGGCGTTCCGAGCCCAGCAGTTCCACCAGCAGCGAGGCGCCGGCCGTATCAAGGGCGCCGAGGCCGTTGAGATCGATGAGGGTGCTGTCGTTGTACTGGCCTTCGAGCTTTTCGCTCAGGTGCTTGAGGTCGGCGTAATGGGCGAGCGTCCAGTCTCCCGTCACCCGTATCTGAGGCGGGGAGTGCGAGGTGTCCAATTGGGCATTGCCGGCCATTGTGCTGCTGGTCATAAGCTCCGTGCTTTTTCGGCTGTTACGCAGAGCTACGTAATAGCACGAACTGCCTTACTTTTCTTTGACCGGTGTGCTGTCAGCCACCTTGAAGCGCAATACGCCGATCAATTGGCCGTCTTCGGTCAACACCCGAACCTGCCATTTGCCTGCCGGATTGCCCGGGAAATTCTGCTTGTGGGTCCAGGCCCGGTAACCTTCCTTGCGACCGCCGTGGATATCGAGTGGGATTCGGTCGACCTCTTTGCCGTTGAATTGCCAGACGTGATAGATCCGCTCGTCCAGGCCGCGCGGCGCATTGATCGCCGTGTAGGCATAGAGGCCGCCGCCGCGAATCTGCTCGGCGCTGACTTCATCGAGACTGGCGCCGGGGGTGCGATCCTGCATCTGTGTGCTGATGGCCACGTCGGTCATCCACAGGGTTGCCGGCGGCACCCACGAGCGCAGCACCCAACCGACACCGCCGATACCCACGGTAATGCTCAGGATCGCCAGGGCGTTGCGCAGGGTGCGGATCGGAAAGATCGATGCCAGGCTCGGAAACGACAACAGCACGGCGATGCCCAGCGCCCACTTGAAACTTTGCGCGGTGGTCAGGTGCATGATCACCGGCAGCGCGGTGAGCAGGGCGGCGAACAGGGTCAGGGTGTGAAGCGCCAGGAACGCCCAGCGCCGCGGCGCCAGCCACTTGTAGTAGAGCGGGTCGATGATGGAAATCAGCGCCGCGATGCCCAGCAGCCCGGTAAAGAACAGCTGGCCGCTGTTCCAGGTCGTGGTGATGAAGAAGAACGGCAGGACGAAGAACAGGCTTTCCTGGTGAATCATCTGCGTCGCATAACGCAGCAAGGGCTGGGGGATCTCCCGCTTGAAGATTCGGGTGAATAGCTTGGTCAGGCTGTTTTCCAGCATCAGCCAGACCCAGCTGATCAGCATGATGGTGGTGATCCAGCTCGCCAGGCCCTGCTGGCGATCCACCAGGATGAAGCTGCCGATCCCGGAGACGAAACCACCGAGCGCAATGACCCCGGGGTAGCGTTTCATCAGCTCGAGGATGCGCTGGACGAATAGGGTCAGGGTCGGCATTCGGCGGTTCACAGTAGTCGTAGGAAAAATCCCTGACAGGTTACCGCCTCATCGGTGAAAGCGCTTACTTTCTGCGATGAAAACGCCATGCCGCCAGGCCCAACAGCAACAACCCCGACAGCCCGGCAATCGCCCACATCAATTGGTCATAACTGACCAGGGGTTTTTCGATCCGCACATACCCCGGCTGCAGGAGCAGTTCGCGCATGGCCTTGTTCGCTTGCGCCAGCGTGACCGCCTGCAATTCCTTGACCGGGTTGGCGAATCGGCCGTCTGCGTAGTCCCCCAGGGCACTCCAGTAGTAATCGGCCAGTGCGCTGTTGCCTTGCACCGCCCAGGACTGGCGGGCGATGGCGGCCTGTTTGAGGCGATTGAAGGTCTCGGCGTTGAGACCGTCCTTGAGCATACCGGCCTTCAAGTCATCCAGCACTTCCAGTGCCTGGCTCACGTCGTCGCGCTCCAGGTCGGCATTCAGGCTCATGAAGCCAACGCCGCCAAACACCTCGCGCTCGGCCCAGGGGCCATAGGACAGGCCGTGCGCCAGGCGCAGCTGGCGATAGAGCGCCCAGTCCAGATAGTCCTTGAGCAGGTCGAAGGTTTCGTCGTGCTGATCGTCCAGCACCGGCTCCGGTACCAGCCAGTGCAGCTTGGCCCCGCCACCGACGAAGCCATGGATCAGGCTGCGCTCATGGGCGGCGCTGGCCTGGATCTGGGGCAGGGGCGGGTGCTCTGTCGGAGTGATGGGGGCAAGCTCGCCATAAGTGCGATCCAGATAGGCCGGCAGTAAGCGGTCGAGATCGCCGACGACGATCAGGGTCATGTTGTTCGGCGCGTACCAGTCCTTGCGCACGTTCTCCAGCTGTTCGCGGGTCAGGTGATCGACTTCCGCGCGCTCAGGGCATTTGAGGCCCAGTTCCACGGCCAATTGATTGCTGGCGGTATGGCCCAGGTCCTGGCGATCCAGCCAGCGTTGCAGGTGCGTGTAGTGCCCGCCGTCTTCACGCTCGACCACTTGCTTGGCGGCGTTGATGGCGTCGTCGTCGAAATGGGTCTGGGTCAGCAGCGCCAGCAGCAAATCCAGGACCTTGCGCTGGTTTTTCGCCGGGGCTTCGATCACGAAGGTGGTGTCGGCGTTGCTGGTGAAAGCGTTCCACTCGCCACCCAGCGCCTGCATGCGCTCCTCCAGGCCGCCTTCACCGCTGGCGTCGATGCCGCTGAACAGCAAGTGTTCGAGCAGGTGCGGCAGTTCTTTATCGGTGCAACCGAAATCATCCAGGCCTACCCCGACCACCAGCCGGATCGCCACGTGCCCGCGCTCGGTGCCGGGCTTGAGCAACATCTGCAAACCGTTGCGCAGGGTATAGCCCTCGACCTGGAAGCGATCCAGGGCAAACGAAGGGAGTGAACCAAGCAACAGACAGGCGAACAACAGACAACGCATAACGAGCTTCCCGGCAACCAATCGGAGATCCGTTTCGTCCTTCCGTCCGCCATCGCGAGCAAGCTCGCTCCCACAGAATCCGTGCTGATCCATTCATTGTGGTCAACTCGAAACCTGTGGGAGCGAGCTTGCTCGCAATAACGGCCTTGAGGCTGAATCAATGTTACTGACTGATCACCTTGCCAGACGTTCAAGGCGAATGCGTGATATCAGCCAAATCGTCCACAACCAGCGCACCGGTGTCGGACGCTTCCAATACGACGTAGGCACTGCTGCAGAACAGCGAATTCAGACGCTTCATGTCGGCAATCAACTCCAGGTGCAGCGAACTGGTCTCGATACTCTGCACGATCTTACGTTGCAAACGGCTGACATGCGCGTGGGCCAGGCGGCGTTCCTGTGCGCGAAAGCGACGTTTTTCACGCAGCAACTGGCGGGCACTTTCCTTGTCGGCACTGAGAAAGACCGACAAGCCCAGGCGCAGGGTGGAAATCAACTGGCTGTGCAGCCCGGCCAGCTCTTCCAGGCCCACTTCGGAAAACGATCGGCGCTGGGAAGTTTTTTGCTGCTGGACTTTGCGCAGCATGCGTTCGATCAAGTCGCTGGCGAGCTTGAGGTTGATCGCCAGTTCGATGATTTCCGCCCAGCGCCGGCTGTCCTGATCACTGAGGTCTTCCCGGGGCATCTGCGCCAGATACAGCTTGATCGCGCTGTAGAGCGCCTCGACATCATCGGTCAGGCGCCGCATTTCCTGGGTCACGGCGGTTTGCTTGCCGTGCAGCACGTCGAGCATGGCCTCGAGCATGTTGTCGATCAGATCACCCATGCGCAGGGTTTCCCGGGCCGCGTTGGCCAACGCCAGGCTGGGCGTGACCAAGGCTGTCGGGTCAAGGTGCCGGGGCTTGGCCATGCCGTTGGTTTGCGGGCGCTCCGGCAGGATCCACGCGCAAAACCGGGCCATCGGCCCGACGGTGGGCAGCAGGATCAGGCAGCGTGCGGTGTTGTAGAGCAGGTGAAAGCCGATGACCATTTCCTGGGGGCTGAAGTCGAGGCTGTCGATCCAGTGCACCAGAGGGTCGAGCACCGGGATGATCAGCAACAGGCCGATCAGCTTGTACAACAGGCTGCCCAACGCCACCTGGCGACCGGCAGCGTTCTGCATGCTGGTGCTGAGGAACGCGAGAATGCCGCTGCCGATGTTGGCCCCGATCACCAGGCCGATGGCTACTGGCAGGCTGATTACGCTGGCGCCGGCCAGGGTCGCGGTCAGCAGGACTGCCGCCAGGCTGGAGTAGGAAATCATCGCGAACAAGGCGCCGACCAGGGCGTCGAGCAGGATGTCGCCGGTCAGCGAGGCGAAAATCACCTTCACCCCTTGGGCATGGGTGATCGGCGCGGCCGCCTCGACGATCAGTTGCAGCGCCAGGATGATCAAGCCCAGGCCGATGCTGACGCGGCCCATTTGCCCCAGCCGCGTCTGTTTGCGCGACAGGAAAAAAATCACCCCGAGAAAAATCAGCAGTGGCGAGAGCCATGACAGGTCGAAGGTCAGCACCCGCGCCATCAATGCCGTACCGACATCGGCCCCGAGCATGGTTGCCAGGGCAGGGGTCAGCGCCATCAGGCCCTGACCGACAAACGAGGTGACGAGCATCGCCGTGGCGTTACTGCTCTGGACCATCGCGGTCACGACGATCCCCGCGATGAACGCCAGCCAGCGCTTGGACATGTTCTGGCCGATGACGTGGCGCAGGTTGGAGCCGTACACCCGCAGGATGCCGGTTCGGACGATATGCGTGCCCCAGATCAGCAAGGCCACGGCTGAGAGCAAATTGAGCAGGGTGAGCATGCAGGCCCCCTGAGGTGGTAGCGCCCCAGAGGGGCAAGTTAGCGGTGCCGCGCGACGTTCTACGTTCTGTACTTAAGCTGTAGTTGGCTAACGGTCTGTGCGCCAGCATCGCATAGCTAAAGTGCTGATTGAAACAAAACTGTCATGAAACCAATGTGGGAGCGGGCTTGCTCGCGAAAGCGGTGTATCAGGCAACAATGATGTCGACTGACACTCCGTCTTCGCGAGCAAGCCCGCTTGTATGTTTAGACTTGTAGGGGTGGTGGGACTAAAAGCCAGCATCTGACTCTAGCCAG